>JAJPHS010000046.1 GCA_021325175.1 Terriglobia bacterium | reverse complement strand
GCCGATTCAATTTCAGATAACCTGGAGAGCGAAACGGGCGGGGAATATACGGAGTCCCGCTGAACCATCATGCCCATCATATCGAAAACAGTGCTGTTTTTCGCGGCAGTCGCGGCGGCCGCGCAGTCCAATCCGCCGGCGGCGAAACCCGCGGGGCCGGAAGCGGAAATCCGGGCCGTTCTGTTCCGCCAGCAAGCCGCCTGGAACCGCGGCGACACCGAAACTTTCCTGCAAGGATATGCCGCCAACACGACGTTCGTTGGCGATAAAATTACGCGCGGCCTGAACGAGTTGCGCGTGCGCTATCAGTCGCATTATCCTACCGCCGCATCCATGGGGCGCCTGACGTTTGCCGACTTAGAGGTCCACATGCTGGGGGCCGATTACGCCTACGCCATCGGCCATTGGCGGCTGGACCGGACCGTGGAGGGCGGCGGCGATACGGGAGGCTATTTTTCGCTCGTTTTCAGAAAAACGGAAAAAGGCTGGAAGATTATTCTCGACCACACGACTTGAGCGGCCTTCAATCCAGACTCATATTGACAACTTCGACGGCAAATCGTTCCGGCGGGAACGCCGAAACCGGCGCGGGGCTCAAGTTCGCCCAAGTGGAATACGCCGTATTCGCCACCGAGGAGTTCAGATAGAAAAGGAACTGATTCGAAAAACAGCGCAGCGGCGGAGGCTGCCGGAAGGTCAATCGCATTCCGACCGCTTTCTCGATTCCGACGCCGCCCGTCTCCACGTCCTTGTCCTCGAGCAGCGTCACGAAGCTCGATCGGCCGGCATGGGGCCATATGTCGGCGCGGAGCAGGTTCCGCAAATCGATGCGCGCTTCAAACGTCGTCTCGCACTGGCGGATCCATTCGAGGATACTGTCGCCCCACTGCCAATGCCGCACGAATTCCAGGTACTGCTCCACGAGGTTGATTGCCAGATCCATTTTGCGGCGCTCGATGTCCCGCTGCGCCTCGCCTGTCACGGGCTCCAGATGGATCAAATCTTCCTTCTCGATCAAGGTGTTTGCCATCTCCATCACCTTATCGAGCCGTTTTACGTCGGGCGCCATACGAACCAACAGCGGGGGCAGTTCGTGGGTCTTCGACCCGGGCACTTCGACGAACTTTCGATCGCCCAGTATCATAAGAGTCCTTCGTAACTGTTATCGGCTTGTGAGGCCAAAAACCTGACCATCCATTATAACGGACGCTCCAGAGATCTTGCACGTTTCGTGCCGCCGTTTAAGCCGCTCGATCTATGGGGTTTCCCGCAGCCGGGCGCGAAGCTCGGCAACGGTCTGCTGCAATTGCGGGTCGGGGCGAAAATGTAACGCTACCTCCAACTCCGCAAAAGCCTCCGCCGGACGATTCAGTTGGAGATAAGCTCCGCCGAGCCCGTAATGCGCTTCCGGATAATCCGGACGCGCGCGCAAGGCGGCTCGGTATTCCTCCGCCGCATCCTCCCAGCGATCCTGCCGCGCATAAATCACCGCGAGATTGTAGTGCGCTTCGGCGAAATCGGGCTTGATGCGGATCGCCGCCTGCCATTGCGCGACCGCATCCTGAATGCGCGAGGCGCGCGCGAGCGCCGCTCCGTAGTTATAACGCGCTTCGGCGAAATTCGGATCCTGATCGAGCGCCGCCTGGTAATGTGCAATCGCCTCATCCAGGCGTCCGGGAATTTTCGCCAACGCATCCGCCAGGGCCGCTTGAGCGTGGCTGTAATCGGGACGGATTCGCAGCGCCGCTTCGAACTCAGCGGCGGCATTGACTGGCTGGGATTGCTCAATCCACGCTTTGCCAAGGTTGTAATGCGCTCTGGCGCAGTCCGGATAGGCGCGCGCCGCGCTCGACCAGAAGCTGATGCGATCGCGCCAGTCGAAGTTTCGTGCGTAAGCGCGGGCGCCGAGGGCGGCGCAGATCGCGGCCAGGGCAACATATTTAAGCTCGCCGCGGCCGCGCATTTTCTGGAGCGCGATTGCCGCGCATCCGCATAAGCCGATTGCGGGCAGATACATGAACCGTTCCGCCATGATCGCACCGATCGGGAAAATGAAATTCGACGTCGGCAGAATCGCCAACACAAAAAAGCCGGCGAAAAAAAGGATACGACGATCACGGCGAAGAAAAAATACTAAGCCGATCAGCGCAACACACGCCAGCAATGCGGCGAGCGCGGCCCAATCCAACGGATCCCAGGCGAATAACGGAATGGCGTTGAAAGAATAATCGCCCGAAAGATGAGCGGGCCACACGAATAGCCACAGCAGCTTGCCCAGGACTTTAATCGCCGTCATCCGGCCGGCAAAAATACCGGCGGAGGCGATCGGATTCACCGGCGGCGGAATTTCCAGGTGCGTTTCGACGCGCGACCGCAAATAAAAGAACGCCGCCAGCGGGATCAGCAGCGCGGCGTAGCTCCAGGCTCGCTTTCGCCATTCGTTTCGCGCGAAGAGCATATCGTACAGCACCATCACGGCCGGCAAAATCGCCGCGCTCTCCTTCGAAAAAATGCCGATGGCCTGCGCGATGATGAGCCCGCCCAGCCACGCCGCGCGTTTGCGTCCCAATGCCGCGGCCGCGCGGATGTGGCACAGCAATCCCGCGATCACTCCGAAGGCCGCCAGCAGATCCGCGCGCCCGACGATGTTGGTCACCGATTCGGTAAGCAGCGGATGAACCGACCAGATCGCCGCCATCGCGAACGCCGGCGCAAGCTCGGCGAAGATGGCGAGTCCCAGGATGTAGACCAGCGCGGCGTTCAACTCATGCAGCGCCAGGTTGATCGCATGATAGCCGGGCGTACTGGTTTCCTCGCCCAGGATCGCGTTGTTGAACAGGTAAGAGAGCGTCGCCAGCGGGCGATACAGACCCGAGTTTGTGGCCGGATACCAATATTCCCTTGCGAAGATCAGCCTGAGATTTTCCGCGGTCGCGGCGCGGATGCGCGGATCGTGTTCGAGAATCGCTCTGTTATCGAATACCAGCGCGCCGTAGAATGAATTCGAATAGACGAGAAAAATCGCGATCCAAAGCGCGGCAATGCACGCGGCATGGCGCGAAAAATTTTGCGGCGCGCGGGCCGGGACGTATTGCTGCTTCTTGGCCGGCACGAGCAACCATTATTATAACCCTGGCTTCGCTACCCGATCAGTCCCAACCGCCGCCCCAGCCGCGCCCATTTCGACCGGTTCAATCGCTCCAGTTCCGCCTGCGCTTCCTTGAGCTTCCGCGCCAATGTTTCCACCGCTCCCCAGGCTTCTTTCTCGGAAGCCTCCACGCGATTGAAATCTTCCACGGCCTGCTTTCGCGCCGCCTCCGATTGGAGAGCCCACCGGGTGCGCTCCTGCCAATCGGACTCCACGCGGCGAATCCAGGCGACGCGCTGCTCGGTTTCAGCCACCCACTGCCGATGCGCCATTTCGTGATGCGCGCTATGCCGCTCATATTCGGCGGTGATGGCCTCCAGGTCGCGGATCTTGCGCGCGGCCAGGCGGCAAGCCTCGCGATATTCGTTCGCCAGCTCGGCGACCGGCGGCTGAAATTTGCCCTTGCGCGCCGCCACTGGAAGCGACCACGAGACGGCGTGATCGATGCCGTGCTCCGGCCGGTTTTCGCCCGCGAAATGCACTTGGTCGAAACCGGCCTTGAGCAGAAGATCGCGCAGGCTCGATTCGGTAAACGTTCGCATCTCCAGCGTCGCTCCATGGCCTCCATGAAACACCAGATCCTCGAAGGTCTCGATCGATCCGTCGCGCCGGCGATTCACCACAACGAATTTTTCTCCCAGGCGCGCCAGCGTGTATTCGTGCAGCTCCGGGAAATGCTCTTCCGTCTCGCCGCCGATGTTGTAAGGCGTCGTCATCAGCAGGAGTGCATTCGGTTTGAGCAGCGAGTGCAGCGCCGCGAAGGCGCGCTCCACCGGCGGCGGAACGTGCTCCATCACTTCGCTTGAAAGAATAAAATCGTACCGCCCGGCGTCCATCGGATCGGGATGGGTGACGTCGAAGCGCGGCGATTGATGATAAAAAGTGTTCGTATAATCGAACTTCCGTGCGAGCAGCTCCGCGATCTGAGGCGTGTCGCTCATGCCGATGCCGCGGATTCCTTTGAGGGCGGGGAACTCGGGCACGGTCAGCACGATGCCGAAAATTTCTTCCGACAGCAGCGCAATCAGCGCGCGCAGCCGCAGCGAGGATCCACACGCGGCGCAGCTTTGCCCCTCGCGGGTCATTTCCCCGGTGGAAGAGAGAGAAGCCGAGCCGCATACATTGCAGACGAAGGACATTCCTCCGTTATGCTAGACGATTCCCGGTCCAATTCGGAGGACGCGAAGATAAGGATTTGAGTCGCGCCGCGCTTTCGCCCCTGTTTCAATTGCGATCACTCGCGATAAGCTAAAATTTGCTTGCCTGTCCTTTCCGTTAGAGATCTCACCAAGGTGTATGGCGGTGCCGTCGCCGTCGATCATATTTCCTTCGAGGTCGGCAGCCGCGAGATCATCGGATTGCTGGGACCGAACGGGGCCGGCAAGACGACCACCATCAACATGATTCTCGGCGTGCTCGAGCCGAGCGCGGGCAGCATCCTGATCGAAGGCGTCGACCTTGCGGTTCACCGTTCGCGCGCGCTCAACTGCACGAATTTCGCCGCGGTCTATGCCCCTTTGCCCGGCAATCTGACGGTGGAGCAGAATTTGCGAATTTTCGGGATGCTTTACGGCGCCGCGAATGTATCCCAGCGCATCGAAACTCTGCTGCGTCAGTTCACGCTGCTGAATTTTCGCCATACGAAATGCGGCCTTCTTTCCTCCGGCGAGGAGACGCGTGTCTGTCTGGCCAAGGCGCTGCTCAACCGCCCGCGGCTTCTTCTGCTGGATGAGCCGACGGCGTCGCTCGATCCGGCGATCGCGGCCGATATTCGCAAAATGATTCTCGAATTCGCCGCCGAAGGCACCGGCGGAGTTTTGTGGACCTCGCATAATATGTACGAAGTTCAGGAAGTCTGCGACCGGGTGCTGTTTTTATCGCACGGCAAGATTCTGCTGGAGGGCGATCCCAAAACATTGCCTCGCGAGCACGGTAAATCGACGCTCGAAGAGCTGTTTATCGCCGTGGCACGAGAGCCTCTGGCGCTCGAAAAGCTATGACCGCCAAACGGATCTTCGCCATTGCGCTGCGGCAGTTTTATCTTTTCCGCGGCAGCCCGGCACGGCTTTTGCCACTGTTTGCCTGGGTGGCGATCGACATCGTTTTGTGGGGATTCATCACGAAATACCTAAACGCGGTCACGCGCACCGGATTAAATTTCGTGCCGCTGCTGCTCGGCGCGGTGCTGCTGTGGGATTTCATGACGCGCGTAATGCAGGGGGTGACCACCGCATTTTTCGAGGACGTGTGGACGCGGAATTTCCTGAACCTTTTTTCCACGCCGCTGACGCTCGCCGAGTACATCACCGGCCTGGTCCTGACCGGCGTTTTGACCAGCACGTTCGGCCTCGTCGCGATGATTCTTCTGGCGGCGCTGGCGTTCGGTCTGTCGTTCCTGATTTACGGCGTGATGCTGGCGCCGTTTCTTCTGATCCTATTTGTGTGGGGAGTCGCGCTTGGCGTGATGGCCAGCGGCGTCGTGCTCCGATTCGGACCCGCGGCGGAATGGTTCATCTGGCCGATTCCCGCGCTGCTCTCGCCGTTTGCCGGCGTGTTCTATCCGTTATCGACGCTCCCCGCGTGGATGCGGGTCATTTCGCGTATGCTTCCGGCCTCCTATGTGTTTGAAGGAATGCGCGCGGTGATAGCGCGGCAGGCGGTATCGGCGGCAATGCTCGCCTGCGGCGCGTGTCTGGCGATCGTTTATCTTATCGCTGCGAGCTGGACTTTCACCAGCATCTATCGCTACGCGCTGCGTACCGGGCTGATCGCGAGGTACAGCGCGGAATCGGTTTCCTGAGGCGGTTAAAGGATCCGCAAGGCATCGCAGGGGAACTCGATCAGCCACTGCTCGTCCGCGTGCTGCGCTTCGTAGTCGGCGCGCGAGAGATCGACCGCGAGTCCCTCAAATTGCAGCCGGATGCCGCGCGGCTGCTCCACCACTCGCTTTAATTCCGCCCGGATCTGATTCGGACCGGGGCGGCCGTTTCGCGGAAGCGCCCGCAACTGCTCCGGCCGGACGCAGACCGTGACGCGATCTCCCTTTAGATGTCCGGGGAAATACGGACCTTCGATTTCGAACTCGCCGATCTGAAGGCGGCTGCGATTGCGGCCCGGATCGAGCATCCGAATTTCGGCGGGAATCAGATTGAACGCGCCGAGCAGCCGCGCCACCTCGAGGTTCGCGGGCTGATCGAGGATCCGCCGGGGCGGCCCGCTCTGCGCGATTCGGCCTTCGTGCAAAACGATCATCTCCTCGCTCAGCTCGAAACACTCCTCAAGGTCGTGCGTCACCAGCAGTATCGGCGTCCTGAATTCGGAGCGAACCTGGCGGAGAATCTCGTAGAATTCGGCGCGCAGCGGCGCGTCCAGCCCCTGGGCCGGCTCGTCCAGCAGCAAAATTTTCGGCGACCCGATCAGCGCCCGCGCAATCGAGCATCGCTGCTTCTGGCCGCCGGAAATTTCATGAGGCCGGCGTCCGGCGATATCCTGCAAGCGAAATTTTTCAAGCAGCTCATTCACGCGGCGATGGCGTTCCAGGCGGGGTCGCGGTTCTGCGGCGAAGGCCAGATTTTCCCGCAGCGTCATGTGCGGGAACAGCGCGTAGTTTTGAAACACGTAACCGCAGCGGCGGGCCTGCGGCGGCAGGTGGACGCCCGTTGCGGCGTCGAACAGGATGGCGTCGTCGAGCATGATTCGGCCCTCGTCGGGCCGCACGAACCCGGCGATCGAATCAAGCGTCAGGGTCTTGCCGGAGCCGCTGGGTCCGAACAGCACGGTTATGCCGCGGGTGGCGGAAAGTTCCAGATCGAGGGAAAAACCCGCCGAATCGGGACAAGCCGGAAATGTTTTTTTGATGCGGGCCTTGATCATCGCGGCTTTACGATGGCGGGCGCCAGCCGGTTGGCGAAGGTTAAAATAACCAGCGCGATCGCCGAAATCACCAGCACCAGCACGCGCGCGGCGAATCCGTTGCCGGATTCCACCGCGTCGTAAATCGCCAGCGCCATGGTTTGCGTGCGGCCGGGAATATTTCCGGCGACCATGAGCGTCGCGCCGAAATCGCCCAGAGCCTGCGCGAAAGCCAGCGCCGCGGCGGCGTAAATCGGCCGGCGCGCCAGCGGAAAAGTGACGCGCCAGAACAGCTTCCATTCCGAGGCGCCGAGCGTCCGCGCCGCGCGCTCGTAGCTGCGATCGATATTTTCCAACGCCGCGCGCGAGGACTTCACCAGCAGCGGGAAAGAATGTAAAAACGCAGCCGCAACCGCCGCTTTCCAGGTGAATACCAGCGGCGATCCGAACATTTTTTCCCAAATTTGTCCGATGGGGCTTTCGCGGCCGATCACCACCAGCAGATAATATCCGAGCACCGTCGGCGGCAAAACCAGCGG
>JAJPHS010000028.1 GCA_021325175.1 Terriglobia bacterium | reverse complement strand
TATGGCTACGCCTGCGTGTACTCGGATACCATCAGTTGGGCCTCGCCGACGCAGCCGCTGCCGATGACCATCGATCCGCGGCAGGCGTTCGAGATGCTTTTCGGCGATGGCGCGACGCCCGAGGAGCGCGCGCTGCGCCAGCAGGCCAAGGGCAGCATTCTCGATCGCATCGCGCATCGCGTCAGCCTGCTGCAAACCAACCTGGGACCGGAAGATCGCGGCCGCCTCAGGGAATTTTTAGACGACGTGCGGGAAATCGAGCGGCGCATTCAGAAGACGGAGGCGCACAACCGCAGCGGCGTGGCGCGCCAGTTGCCCACCGCGCCTGTCGGCGTGCCGGATTCCTTTGAAGAGCACGTCAAGCTGATGTTCGATCTTCAGGCGCTGGCGTTCGCCACCGATACCACGCGCTGCTCCGCTTTCAAAATGTCACGCGACGTCTGTCAGCGCGTTTACGATGAGAGCGGCGTGAAGGTGCCGTTCCACACCGCGTCGCATCATGGCGAAACGCCGGCCAAAATCGAGGATTTCGCGAAGATCAACCGCTATCATGTGAGCCTTTTGCCGTATTTCTTCCATAAGCTGAAGAACACCCCGGATGGCGACGGCAACCTGCTCGACCATTCGCTGATCCTCTACGGCAGCCCGATGGGCGATTCCAATGCGCACAATCACAAGCGCGTTCCGGTTCTGCTGGCCGGCCACGCCAACGGAAAGCTCAAGGGGAATCTGCACGTCCGCTGCGCGGATTCGACCCCGATGGCCAACGTACTGCTGACGATTCTGCGCAAAGTCGGGATGACCGTCGAATCGATCGGCGACAGCACCGGCGAGATCGCCGTCTAAAGCTTTTCCCATTTAAAATCGCAAATTCCAGTTTGCTGCTTGACCGGGATCGGCCCGGAGGCGTATACTCGCCAAAAGCTTTGGTTCAGTTGTCGAATTCAGAGTTCCTGCGGAGGTTCGGTCTTATGAGGTACTTTCGCGCAATCTGCGCAGTTGGTATTTGTTTGCTTTCCTGCGCGGCGCTTCCGGCGCAAATTCTGACCGGGTCGATCACGGGAATGGTCACCGATTCCTCGGGCGCGGTGGTTCCCGACGTCAAAGTCACCACCAGCAGCCCAGCGCTCATCGGCGGCCCGCGCAGCATCAACTCGGACGCGAATGGAAATTTCAAATTTCTCGAACTTCCGCCCGGTACTTATTCCCTGCGCTTTGAAAAGCAGGGTTTCCAGAGCTACGAACAGTCCAATATCGTTTTAAACACCGGCGTGGATGTGAACGTCAGTCCGAAACTTCAGGTTGGCGAGATGACGCAGGCCGTGACGGTTGAGGCGACGGCGGCGACCATCGATACCGAGCACGTCACCCTGCAAGATGTCGCCACGCAGGCCAAGATGGAGGACATTCCCACCGGGCGCAGCCCATGGGCGATCGCTAACACGATTCCGTCGGTTGTGGCGGCCGGCAGCGGCATCGGATCAGGACCGTTTGATGTCGGCGGCTCAAATGGCATGCAGCAGGTGGCGCTGAGCTCGCACGGCTCCAATCCCAGCGGCGATCAGAAGTTCGTGATCGACGGCGTCAGCGTGAACTGGCCGGGCGGCGGCGGCGGATCGACGCTCATGTATTACGACATGGGCATGTTTCAGGAAGTCAATTACATCGTCGGCGCCGAGCCGGCCGACGTCTCCCAGGGCGGCGTGTACATGAACATGGTCACCGGCGACGGCAGCAATCAGTTTCACGGCCGCGTGTTCATGAACGGAGCCTCGCAAAGCATGCAGTCGAACAACGTCGGCCCCATGCTCAATACGGAACTGCTGAACAATCTTTCGGCCACCACGCGCAGCCTGGTGAATTTATCGAAGGTCATCCCCGGCACGCCGATTACCGAGACGTACGACTATAACGGGCAGGTGGGCGGTCCGCTGATCAAGGACAAGCTGTGGTTTTTCACGTCCTGGCGGCTGTGGGCGACGGACAATCTGAGCGCGGCGTTCAACCTGAACGGCACCCAGGCGCTCAACGACAACCAGATCGCCGACGAGATGGGCAAGTTCAGCTATCAGATCAACCAGAAGAACCGGCTGAGCCTGATGTATTTCCGCAATCAGAAAAATCGCTATCATCGGCGCAACCAGGGCGTATTTGGCGATAACGTGACCACGGTGCTTCAGAATCAGCCGGCCTACGACGCCGCGCTGCGTTACACGATGGTTCCCAATCCCAGTTGGGTCATCGACGCCGGCTTCGCGCTGACCGCGGGAAAGACGCCCTATCGATATCAGAATGACATCGCGCCGGGCGCGATTTCCGTCTACGACACCAGCACGCAGACCGTCTATAATGCGGCGCAGTATAACTATTTGAATCCGGTGTACCGCGGCGCGCTGGACGTTTCCGCCGGATACTTCAAGAGCGGCTGGGGCGGCAAACACAACTTCAAATTCGGATTCCAGGATAGTCAGGACGGGTATCAGCAGCGCTATACGGCGAACGGCGATCTGCAAGGCCAGTTGATCAACGGCGTGCCGACGACGGCGCTACTCTACAACACGCCGATCAATATTCAGAAAAACAATCTGGAAATCACGGCGTTCTATGCGATGGATTCGTGGACCATCAAGCAGCGTCTGACCATCAACTACGGAGTGCGGTGGGAGCGCTACTACGCCTGGATTCCGGCGCAGACCTCGCCTGCGGGAACCTTTGTCGGCGCGCGAAATTATCCGGAAGAAGACGGCGTGCCGAACTGGAATAACTGGACGCCGCGTTTGGGCTTCGCCTATGACGTCACGGGCAAGCAGAAGACGGTGATCAAGGGCAGCGCGAGCCGCTACATGCAGGGCGAAGGCGCGAATCTTTGGACCCAGGTAAATCCGCTGGGATTCAGCACGGCGACGGTCACCTGGAACTGCCCGCCGACGCAATACGCGCAGTGCATCGCCAATGGTCCGACGCTGGCGCAGCTCAATATGGGCAGCTTCAGCGGATTCACCGGCGGACTCACCACGCATATCTCATCGCCCGCGTTCTGTAGTTCGCAAGGATTCCCCTCGTCGGAATGCCCCACGCTCAAGCGGCCGTATTCCTGGGAATACAGCATTGGCGTGCAGCAGCAGCTTCCGCTGGATATCGTGGGTTCGGTGACGGCGTGGTACCGCGCGACCTACGATCAGATCGGGCGCGAAAATCTGGATGTTCCCTTCAACAGCTATATTCCGGTGACGATCAAGAATCCGCTGACCGGCGGGCCGCTGACCGTTTACAACCAGGCGCCCTCCACCAAGGGAATGCAAAATAACATCCTGCTGAACTCGAGCCTGCTGAATCAGTATTATCACGGCATCGATTTCACATTCCAGCGGCGCATGATGCGGCATTTCATGTTCTTCGGTGGCCTGACCTACGGTCACGTGCACGGCCCCTATCAGGGCGACGTCAACACCACTCTGGATGATTTGAATAATCCGAATAGCGACTACAACCGCATCGGGTATCTATCGAATGACTCACCGCTGCTGTTCAAGGCCGGCGGAGTGCTCGACCTGTGGCATCACATCACGCTGGCGCCGAATTTCCAGCACTACACTGGATTTCCGGAGACCGCGCAGTACACGGTGACGGGTCCGATTATCGCGGCGGCGACCGGCGTCTCATCGTACACGCTCACGCAGAACACGCAAAATATTTTCGTCGAGCCGCCGGGCTGGCAGAGGCTGCCGTCGGCGAATCTGCTCGATCTTCGCCTTTCGAAAATTTTCACGATCAAGGAACGCTATAAGCTGGAGCCGGAGTTCGACATTTATAATCTGACCAACGCCAGCCTGGTGACCGCGGTGCAAACCAGTGTGACAGCGGGAACGGCTACTAACGGGACGGGAAGCGTCGGTTCGCTGTTTTTGAATCCGACGGCGGTGATTCCGCCGCGGCTCTATAAGGTCGGCTTGCGATTCGATTTCTAAATAGCACATTTCGGCCTGCCTCCGGAGCTGGCGGCGGCGCGGCTCCGGAGCCGGAAAATACCGGAGCTTTCCCGCGGTTTGCCTCGGGCGAAACGGGAAGTGATTGCAGGCGCGGATAAAATCGTTTAGGGGGCGCGAATGAAAGCCGCGGTATTAACCGAAATCGGCAAACCTGTGACGATTCAGGATGTCGCCAAGCCCTCGCCGGCGGCAGGGCAGGTGTTGATTCGCGTGGAGGCTTGCGGCGTCTGTCATTCCGACGTGCATCTGGCGGATGGAGATTGGGATTTGCTGCGCCCGATCACCAAAACGCCGCTGATTCTGGGGCACGAAGCAGCGGGAGTCGTCGCGGAATTGGGCGAAGGCGTAACCGGGTCGCGCGTTGGCGATCGCGTGGGTGTGCCCTGGCTGCACTGGTCGTGCGGCGAGTGCGAATTTTGCCTGGAGGGCCGCGAGACGCTGTGCATCAAGCAGAAAGTCACCGGCTGCATGGTGGATGGAGGATTCGCCGAATATATGCTGGCTCCGGCGACGCATGCCTCGCCGCTGCCTTCGTCGTTGAGCGCGGCGGAAGCGGCTCCGCTGCTGTGCGCCGGGTTGACGGTTTATAAGGCGATGAAGGCGTCGGGCGTAAGGCCGGGCCAAAGAATCGCGGTGTTCGGCGCGGGCGGCTTGGGACATCTGGCGATTCAGATCGCGCGAGCCATGGGCGCGCATGCCGGCGCGGTGGATGTCAGCGACGATAAGCTCGAGTTCGCCAAATCGCAGGGCGCCGAGTGGACCATCAATTCGACAACGGAGCAGGTCCACAAAAAGTGCCGGCAGATGGGCGGCATGCACGTCGCGATGGTGACGGCGGCGCATCCGTCGGCATATGAGACGGCGCTGCGCTGCCTGAGGCGCGGTGGAACATTGGCGGTGGTCGGAATGGCGAACGAGCCGTTCAAAGTTTCGGCGGTGTCGCTGGTTTCGGGTGAAACGCGGATCGTCGCCTCCGCCGTCGGAACGCGTGAGGATTTGCGCGAGCTGTTCGCAATGGTGGAGAAGTATCCCATCCGTTGCACGATCGAAACGCGTCCCCTCGATCAGGTCACGCAGGTTTTTGAGGAGTTGAAGCGCGGTCAGGTTCGGGGACGCGTGGTCCTGACGATGTGAAAATCGCGGCGAGCGCCAGCGTCGCAAAAACCTCGCGGGGAAAGGCGGTGGGCGCGATCACCGCGAAATGCACCCTCTATCGAAACCTCCTTAAAGCGGAACGCCGCGGCACAAAAATCCGCGGACGAGAAAACAGGAAACGACGCAGCCGAGAGCGAGTGTTGATTTTTGTTTTCAGAAAGCCCGTTACCATGGAGGGTCAGACGATTTACATGAGGAAACCTGGTCCCGCCGTATTGTTTCTGTTCGGCTGCGCGATCTTTTTGGGCGCGTTCCTGCTCTTTGCCGTGCAGCCGATCATCGCCAAGCTGATTTTGCCGTGGTTCGGCGGTACGGCGGGGGTGTGGATTACTTGCCTCATGTTTTTTCAGGTGATGCTGCTGGCGGGTTACGCGTATTCTTTCGCCATCGCGCGGCGATTGAGCGGGCGCGCGCAATTCCGGCTGCACGCAGCGCTGTTCGGCGCGGCGCTGCTGATGCTGCCGATCGTTCCCGGCGCGCGCTGGAAATCTGCGGGCGCGGATGCGCCGGAGCCGCGAATTTTGGCGCTGCTCACCGTCGTGGTCGGCTTGCCGTATTTTCTCTTATCCACCACCAGCCCGCTGTTGCAATCATGGATGGCGCGAAGCTGGCCGGGCGTGCGTCCGTACCGGTTGTTTGCGCTGTCAAACGCGGGGGCTTTGCTGGCGCTGGCCGCTTATCCAGCGCTGATCGAGCCGCGAATTCCAACGCGAGGTCAGGCCATCGGATGGTCGCTCGCGTTTGCGGTGTTCGCGGCGATTGCGATCGGGTGCGGATGGATGAGCCGCGGCCAGCAGCGCGCGGCGGCGGCGAAAAGCGCTTCCGCGGATAAAGTGATGTGGGCCGCGCTCTCCGCCGGGGGGTCGATGCTGCTGCTGGCCACCACCAATCAACTTACCGAAAATATCGCGGCCGTGCCGTTCCTGTGGATTCTGCCGCTGGCAATTTATCTGATCACATTTGTTTTGTGTTTCGAGAGCACGCGCTGGTACCGGCGAGGAGTGGCGGCGCGGCTGCTGGTGATGGGACTCGGTGCGGTCGCCTATTCGATTTACGATATTCAGTTCAGCGATGCGGTCATCGTCGCGCTGCCGGTTTTTTCCTTCGGCCTCTTCGCCGGATGCATGTTCTGTCACGGAGAATTGAGCCTGAGCAAACCTCCGGAAGAAGAGCTGACGACATTTTATTTGATGATCGCGCTCGGCGGCGCAATTGGCGCGGTGTTTGTGGGGTTGATCGCGCCGGCGCTTTTTTCCGGCGTCTATGAACTGCCGATTGCGCTGCTTTGCGTCGCCGCTCTCGCACTAAAGCTCAATTGGCGCAAAGGTTGGTCGCAGGCGCTGCTGTGGGGCGTGGTGGCGACTGCGATGGCCATGGCGGTGGCGGCGCAGGTGAGGTCGTATCACGAACATGTGGTCCGCGCATCGCGAAATTTTTATGGCGCTTTACGCGTGGTGGACGACGCGAAAGTCCGTACGCTTTATCACGGCACCGTGAAGCACGGCGCGCAGTTTTTGGATCCACGGAAGCGCCGGCTGCCGACCACTTATTACGGGTTTCAGAGCGGAGCGGGTCTGGCGCTCCGCTTGTGCGGCGAATCGGCGAAAAATGTGGGCGCGATCGGCCTGGGAGCGGGCACTTTAGCGGTGTATGGGCGCGCTGGCGACCGGTTTCATTTCTACGAGATCAATCCCGCGGTGCTGGACATCGCCTCTTCGGAATTTTCTTTTTTGCGCGATACTCCCGCGCGAGTGGATGTCGCGCTGGGCGACGGCCGCCTGACGATGGAACGCGAATCGCCGCAACAATTCGACATTTTGTTGCTCGATGCGTTTTCAGGCGACGCCATTCCCGTGCATCTGCTTACTGGCGAAGCTTTCGCGATTTATCTCCGCAATATGAAAGCCGGCGGAGTCATTGTGGTCCACGTATCGAATCAGTATTTGAATCTGGCGCCGGTAATCGAACGCGTGGCGGAGCACTTCGGCGAAAGTGCCGTGCTGATTCACAGCGATAAAGACGCCGATCACGAATTGTCGGAGGCGTTCTGGATGCTGATGACGCGGAATCGCGAGTTTTTATCGCGCGTGGAAAAGACGGCATCGGCCGTGCCGGCCGCGCGGCAAACGGCCCGCATGTGGACGGACGACTATAACAACCTTTTCGACGTGATTCGCTGGATCCCGCTGCGGTGAATCCGTGCAAGATTGGTGGAGTCCTTTCTTTCGCCAATCCGCGTAACGGTTACGGTCCGGTTGACTTTGCGCGCTGGCGGGTTCAGGATGCAGGCAGGAGACGTTTTGTTTTTATGACCCCATCGGCCGCCGGCATCGATCTGAATGAAAGCGTCAAGCATCTGCTTGCCGAAAAAGGCGAAGGCGTTTCCTCCATTTCGCCGGATGCGACCGTATACGATGCCGTCGCCCTGCTCTCGGAAAAGCGGATCGGCTCGCTTCTTGTTCTGAGCGAGGGCCGTCTGGTAGGCATCATCACGGAGCGCGATTACGCCCGCAAAGTGATCCTGAAGGGCCGCCACTCGCGCGAAACGCGAGTTGGGGAAATCATGACTACGCCGGTGCTGTGCATCACGCCGGAGCACAGTGTCGGACAATGCATGCACCTGATTACCTCGCGGCGGATCCGGCATCTTCCCGTCGTCGCGGACGAGCGAGTGGTCGGCCTGCTCTCCATCGGCGATATCATCAACTGGATGATCAACTCGCAAAAGGAGACGATCCGCCACCTGACGAACTATATCACCGGTTCGTACCCCGCGTGACGGGATCAACGCACGCCGCTCGCAATTCGCGCTGCAAGAAATTCATCTTTCGCGCGCCACGTCGCGAGCTTAGGCGCGTTCGCTGCATTCACTCCAATCAGAAAACCGAAACGCGCGACCTGCTCCATTCCTGAGAAATCCCAGTCATCGTGATATTCATCCGAGGGCTGGTGATAATGGTTCTCGTTGAAATCGGCGAACAGTTTGTGGCCGGTTCCCGGAGGCTTTCCCAACAGATCCTCGCCCCCCTCAATCGAAAACGACGGAATGCCGGCGTGCGCCAGCGAAAAATGATCCGAGCGATAATAGGTGCCCGCCGATGGCCGCGGGTCCGGCGCAATCCGCAGATCGAAGCGCCGCGCTGCTTCTTCGACGATCGGGTAAAGCGTGGTGCGCTCGGCTCCGTTCACCACCACGTCGCTTGCGCGGCCGAACGGCATGAACATATCGAAATTGATATCGGCCATGGTTTTTCCGGCCGGAATCACCGGATGCTCGGCATAATATTGCGATCCGCGCAGCCCGGCTTCTTCTGCCGAAACCGCCAGAAAGAGAGCCGATCGCCGGGGCTTCTGCGGCAGCATTGCCCACGCCCGCGCCAATTCCAGCAGCATCGCGCAGCCGGTGGCGTTATCGGCGGCGCCGTTGTAGATCGAATCTCCATTCACCGGCGCGCCGATTCCCAGATGATCCCAATGCGCGCTGAAGATCACCGCTTCGCTCGCCAGGCGCGCATCGCTGCCATCGATCCGCGCCACGACGTTACGCGTGCGGATCTCGCGAATTTTCGCCGGCGCCGCGCCGCGAAAACGCATCCCCAGCGGGATCGCCTTGAAGCCGCGCGTATCGGCCATCCGCAGAAGCTCAGCCGCGGTCTTTCCGATGCTCGTGGCAATTTTGTCGCCTTGCTGTTCGGTCACCCAGCCCGCAAACGCCAGCGCCGCTTCGCCCGGCGCGAGCTTTACCTGCTGATCTTCGCGGCCCCAGGAGGATCGCACCACATCCCATCCATAGCTCGCCGTCGGCGCAGTGTGGATGATGATCGCGGCCACCGCGCCGTGCCGCGTCGCGTTTTCGTACTTGTAGGTCCACCGGCCGTAATAGGTGAGCGCTTTGCCGCCAAAAAATTTCGGATCTTCGGAAGGCGGTTCATTGGTGAACAACACCACCACTTTCCCCTTCACGTCGACGCCCGCGTAGTCGTCCCATCCGAACTCCGGCGCCGTGATCCCGTGACCCACAAAAACCGCCTCCGCGTCGAACGCCGCATCCGGTTTCTGTTGGAGCGTCACACCCACAAAATCGTCGAGCCAGCGGAAGCGGATCGTCTGGCCCGCCTGCGTGGTCGCCGTGAGCGCCGATCCTGGCTGCGGATCGGCTCCGATCAATGTGAAATTTTGAAAATAGGTCCCGTTGTCGCCCGCGGGTTTTGCGCCGGCGAGGGCGAGCTGGGTCGCGATGTACTCGGTGGCCAGCTCGCCTCCGCGCGCGCCAACGCCGCGTCCTTCAAGCAGATCGCTTGCAAGAAACCTAACATGAGCGCGAATTCGCTCTGCCGAAATTTCCGTGATCTGCGCGATCGCGGCCGAAGCGGCACAGAGGACAACAAGGCAGCGTTTCACAATTTTTATGTTCGCACGAGTTTTCCGATGAAACGCGATTCTTCAGGCGTCATCCCACCACAGAGGACCGGCATGACCGACAATTTGACCAACGCTCTGGGCGTGTTCGTGGGTATCGCGTTTATCGCCTTGATTGTGCAGCTTGCGCTGTGGCTGGCGATCTACCGGCTCAGCCGGCGCGTTCAGGCGCGAGTGGAGAAGTCGGCCCGCGGATTCAGCGCCATGGCCAAAGTATCGCGCGAAATCGCCGCCGAAAATCGCGAGCCGGCGCATTCCATCGCACTGCGAACGATGGAGATCGGCAAAACGCTCGGCCAGGACGCGCGCGTGCTGGGCCGGTTCGGGTCCGATGTGCACCGCGGCATAAAACACGGGCAGGAGCACGCCGAAGTAGTGATCGACGACGCCAGGCGGCGCGTGCATGAGACGGCGGATCTGGTCAGCCGCGGCGTGAGCGCGCCGCTTCGCGGCATTGCGCGTAGCGTGTGGAAAGCGGTCCACTTTTTTGATCGCCGCGCGGCCTGAATACGGATGTGCGCTACACTGAAAAGATCGGGCCGTGGCGCAGCCTGGCTAGCGCGCTTGCTTGGGGTGCAAGAGGTCCCGGGTTCAAATCCCGGCGGCCCGACCAAAGCCTT
>JAJPHS010000011.1 GCA_021325175.1 Terriglobia bacterium | reverse complement strand
GGCGCGCGTTATCGTAGGAGGAAGGATTCCAAAAATGAGTGGACCAAGAGTGGTGCGCGCGCCGCGCGGGCGCGAGCTTCACTGCCAAGGCTGGCGCCAGGAAGGCGCGCTGCGCATGCTGATGAACAACCTCGATCCCGAGGTGGCCGAGCGTCCGAACGATCTGATCGTTTACGGCGGCACGGGACAGGCCGCGCGAAGCTGGGAGGCTTTCGACGCGATCGTGCGCTCTCTTCAGATGCTGGCCAACGATGAGACGCTGCTGGTCGCCTCCGGAAAGCCGGTGGGAATTTTTCGCACCCACGACGATGCGCCGCGAGTGCTGATCGCCAACGCGAATCTGGTCGGGCATTGGTCGAATTGGAGCGAATTTCATCGCCTGGAGCGGTTGGGGCTGACGATGTATGGCCAGATGACCGCCGGCTCCTGGATTTATATCGGCAGCCAGGGCATCGTGCAGGGGACGTTTGAAACATTTTCGGCGGCCGGCGCGCGGCACTTCGGCGGATCGCTCACCGGCAAATGGATTCTTTCCGGCGGCATGGGAGGAATGGGCGGAGCCCAGCCGCTGGCGGCGACCATGGCTGGCGCGTGCTTTCTTGGCGTCGATGTCGATCCGAAGAGAATCGAAAAGCGGATTGAAACGGGCTATTGCGATCGCATGACGGCGAGCCTGGATGAAGCGCTCGCCATGGTGGATGAGGCGCGGCGCAAAGGCGAGGCGATTTCGGTCGGCCTGGTCGGAAATTGCGCCGACGTGCTGCCGGAGCTGGTGCGCCGCGGAGTTGTGCCGGATCTTCTCACCGATCAAACCAGCGCTCATGATGAACTCAACGGTTATGTTCCGAACAGAATGACGCTTGAGGAAGCGCGCGCGCTGCGCTGTAACGATCCGGATGAATACATCCGGCGGTCCATCGCTGCCATGGGCGAGCATGTTGCCGCGATGCTCGCGCTCAAGGGCATGGGAGCGGTAACGTTCGACTACGGCAACAACATTCGCGCGCAGGCGAAAAAAGCCGGCGTCGAGAACGCTTTCGATATTCCCGGCTTCGTTCCCGAATATATCCGGCCGCTGTTCTGCGAAGGCAAGGGACCGTTCCGTTGGGCTGCGCTTTCGGGCGATGCGAACGACATCCGGACCACGGATAAGCTGGCGCTGGACCTTTTCCCCAATAACGGAACGCTGCGCCGCTGGATGAATCTGGCGTCGAAGAAAATTCATTTTCAAGGCTTGCCCGCGCGCATCTGCTGGCTGGGCTATGGCGAGCGCGCCGAGTTCGGCCTGGCGATGAACGATCTGATCAGGCGCGGCAAGATCGCGGCGCCGGTGGTGATCGGGCGCGATCATCTGGACGCCGGATCGGTCGCCTCGCCGTATCGCGAGACGGAGGCGATGCGCGACGGCTCCGATGCGATCGCCGATTGGCCGCTGCTGAACGCGATGCTGAACGTTGCCGCCGGCGCGTCCTGGGTTTCGATTCACAATGGCGGCGGCGTTGGAATCGGATACGCGCAGCACGCTGGAATGGTGGTGGTGGCGGAAGGAACGGACGATTCGGCGCGAAGATTGGAGCGCGTGCTCACCACCGATCCGGGAACAGGCGTGATCCGGCACGTGGACGCGGGCTACGAGCGCGCAATCGAGGTCGCGCGCGAACGCGGCGTACGCATCCCGATGGAACCGGCCAAGTGACGCGAGTGATTCTCGGCTGTTCGGAACTGCTCACCCTGGCGGGACCGATGCGCCCCCGCGCGGGTGAGGAGTTGCGCGAGCTGGCGATCATTCGCGACGGCGCCATGCGGATTCACGATGGCGTGATCGAATGGGTCGGCGCGCGGCGGGACGCCGATACCAGCGGCGCGGAAATCCTCGATGCCGGCGGACGCGTCGTCATGCCGGGATTTGTCGATGCGCACACCCACCCCGTGTTCGCCGGCAATCGCGCGGATGAGTTTGAAATGCGCGCGGAAGGCGCGACCTATCAGGAGATCGCCGCTGCGGGCGGAGGAATTCGCTCCACTGTTCGCAAAACGCGGGCGGCGGGCGAATACGAATTGCGCGCCGCCGCATCGCGATACGTCGAATGGTTTCTCCGTAACGGAACCACGACGATCGAAGCCAAATCCGGCTATGGCCTGTCGCTTCAGGACGAGTTAAAGCTCCTTTCCGTCACCCAGACGCTGACGCCGCTGCGCGTTGTGCCGACGTTTCTCGGCGCGCACGAGGTGCCCGATGAATATCGCGGACGCCGCGGCGAATATCTGGATCTGGTAATTCATGAAATGCTGCCGCGCGCGGCGGAAATCGCCAGGTTTTGCGATGTTTTTTGCGAGCCGCGAGTTTTTCCGGTGGAAGACGCGCGCCGCGTGCTTCAAGCCGCCCGCGCGCGCGGCCTGGGGTTGCGCATGCACGCCGATCAGCTTGAAAGCGGCGGCGGCGCTCACCTGGCGGCGGAGTTGGGCGCGGCGACGGCGGATCATCTCGAACACACCGACGCTTCGGGGATCGCGGCGCTGGAGCGCGCGGGCGTGCAGCCGGTGCTGCTGCCGGGCGCGGTTTACGCTCTTGGTTCGCGGCGATATCCGGACGCTCGCGCGATGATCGCGGCCAGGCTCGCCGTGGTTATCGCTACGGATTTTAATCCCGGATCTTCGCCCACGCCCTCGATGCCGATGATCCTGTCGCTGGCGGCCACGCAGATGAAAATGACGCCCGCCGAAGCGATCACCGCATCGACCATCAACGCGGCGTTCAGCCTGGGCCTGGGGCGCGAGATCGGATCGCTCGAGCCGGGTAAGCGCGCCGATTTCGTCATCCACGATTGCGCCGATCACCGCGAGCTGGCCTACTTTTTCGGTATCGAGCCTGCGTACGAGGTTTACATCGCCGGTGAGCGGGTATACTCGAAACACAGTGCTGCGTGAACGGCTGGAGCAGGTGGAGGAGCGGATACAAAATGCGGCGCGCCGTGCGGGTCGCCCTCGCTCGGAAATCACGCTGATCGCGGTGACAAAAAAATTTCCCGCGGAGGTGATTCGCGAGGCATATTCGCTCGGCCTTCGCCACTTCGGCGAGAATTATGTGCAGGAGTTCGAAAGCAAGCAACCCGCGCTTGCCGATTGCCGCGGCGCGGAGTTTCATCTGATCGGGCATTTGCAGTCGAATAAGGCGCGCGCAGCGGCGGAATTGTTTCAGGTGATCGAGACGGCCGATTCCGAAAAGCTTGCGCGGCGGCTCGATGCCGCGGGACGGCCGCTGGAAGTAATGATAGAGGTAAAGCTTTCTTCGGAAGAAAGTAAATCCGGCGCGGCGCCGGAATCGCTCGGCGCATTGATCGATGCGATCCGAAGTTGCCGGAATCTGCGGCTCAGCGGATTGATGACCATACCGCCGTGGAGTGAAGATCCGGAGGTCACACGCCCCTATTTCGCAAAATTGCGGGAGCTGGCGCGGCAACATGGGCTGCCGAAATTGTCGATGGGCATGTCGCACGATCTTGAGGCCGCGATCGAGGAAGGCGCGACGCACATTCGCGTGGGAACCGCGCTGTTCGGCCCGCGCCGCAAGGATTGAAAACCGTCGGATATTATTCGCCGCTGCCGCCGGCGCGCACCGGCGTCGCCGAATACTCCGCCGCGCTGCTTCCGGAACTGCGAAAACACGGAGCCGTTCGAATCTCGCCGGATCGCGCCGATGTGGCGGTCTATCACATCGGAAACAATCAGTTGCATCGCGAGATTTACGCGCGCGCTCTCGCGCGGCCCGGCGTAGCGGTTCTGCACGATGCCGTGCTCCAGCATTTTTTTCTGGGATCGCTCGATCAGGACAGCTATATCCAGGAATTCGTCTACAACTATGGCGAATGGGCGCGGGATCTCGCCGGCGATCTGTGGCGGAACCGGGGGCGTTCCGCCGCCGACCCGCGATATTTCGCATTTCCGATGCTCAAGCGCATCGCCGCCGCTTCGCGCGTTGTGATCGTGCACAATCCGGCCGCGGCTCGATGGGTTGCGCGCCACGCGCCGGAGGCGCGAATCGTCGAGATCCCGCATCTGTTCGCGCCTCCGCCGGAGCTTCCCGATGCCGCCGGGACGTTGCGGCTCCGCTCGGCGATCGGCGTCCGGCCCGGACAACTGCTGGTGGGAGTGTTCGGTCATCTTCGCGAATCGAAGAGGCTCGCCGCGGTGATCCGCGCGATGGAGCGCGCCTGGCGCGAACGCGCGAACGCGCGATTGCTGATTGCCGGCGCCTTCGCGTCTTCCGATCTGGAGCGCGCCATCGCCCCGCTGCTGCGCAATTCGAAAATCACGCGGCTCGATTATTTGAGCGCCCGCGACTTCTGGCGCTACGCGTCCGCCGTCGATGTGTGCGTGAATTTGCGCTACCCGACAGCCGCGGAAAGCTCGGGGATTGCGATTGGAATGATGGGAATCGGCAAAGCGGTCGCGCTCACTTGCGGGGAAGAAATCGCGCGGATTCCGGAAAATGCGTGCCTGCGAATCCCGCACGGCCCGGAGGAGGAAGAAACGCTCGCGGCGATGATTGTGTGGCTGGCCGGCGAGCCGCAAGCCGCGATCGAGATCGGCCAGCGCGCGGAGCGTCATATCGCGCATGAGCATTCGCGGGATCGCATCGCCGGGCTTTATTGGCGGGCGATTCAGGAAGCGAGTTGAGGTTCACCGGCTCGCCAGAAAAAACACCAGGCAGGCGATCGTGATCCACGTGAGCGCGATGCCCACGCGATTCTCCAGCGGTGTTATGAATCGCAGAATGATCCTCTGATCTCCAGGCGGCGGATCGATTCGCATGAATCCGAGCATGTCGCGGCGGACGGGCAAAGGCGTAGTTCCGGACCAGGCTCGCCACGCCGGATCATAGCTTTCCTGAACGATGATGGATTGGCCGGCGTCCAGATGTGCCCGCAATCGAATTGTTTCGGGCGATTCGCGCGTCAGAGAAACCAGGGCATCCGGGCCATGTTCCACGAGATCCGCGTATTGGCGAAGACGATCCGCGTCCAGAATGCCGCCTGCGCGCGCAAGCGCGTTGAAGCGGGCCGTTTCCACAATACGCGCGCGAACGGGGTAGCGCCGCGGAATTTTATAAATCACGTTCCCCTGGCCATCGTCGAACAGCACCGGCAGAACTCCCGCAAATTTTTCCGGATATCGCAGTTCTTTATACACTTCCTCCGAATTCGGCTGCGCGGCGTACACGGCATCCACACCGAGGCATTGCATCCAGAGCACGGAAACATCGGCCTTTGGCGAATAGTCGATTTCATACGACGACTCAAACGTCGTGCCGTTGATTAAACCCTGATCCGATCCGCCTCCGAGCTGCGAAATATCGTGCCACGCATCCAGCCAAATGCGCACCGAACCGCTGGCCTTCACGCGCGCGCCGGGCAGATTGCGCCAGAGCCAATCTGAGATGCGATACTCGGCGCGGGCGCGCACATCGGCATGAGGCTCGAACAGCCGCCATCCGTTGCCGACGTAATCTTTCGCGCTGAACAACGCCGCCGCCGCGATCAGAATGACCGCGGCGCGGGCCAGGATCGTCCGTCGCGTCCAGAGCTGGCGAAGAACGATCATCGCGCCGAAGATCAAAACCAGATCCAGCTCCGGAACCCATCGCAGCGGTACGCCCGTCACAACGAAATGAAGAAAATAATTCCCCAATACGTCAACGGTGAAGAAAAAAACACCGCTCGCGACAAACAACCCCCAGGTTCGCTTCGGCTGGTTGCGCGCAAGGATCCACGCGGCGATGGCGAACAAAACCGCGGCCGCGATCGCGACGGGTATCGACCACGCGTTGCGCGCGGGATCGGAGACGTAGCGCATATTGTTCGCGGTGACGCGAATGTAGGAAGGCGTCAACCAGAACGCCGTCAGTCCGTAGGCCGCAAGCGGGATCGCGGGGGCGGCGGCCGCAATGGAGGCGGGCCCGCGGGTGATCGCGAAACTGAAAATCAGCAGCGCGTAAAAGACGGCGAGCGCCGTTGCGCCGTAAAAATTGTTCGATACGACAGCGGCACAAAAAATCGCGGCAAGCGCGACATAGGCGGCGCGGCGCCGTTCCATCGCCAGCCAGGCGAAAGCGAGCGCGATGGGCAACAGCGCAATCGCCGTCATATGCGGACCTTCGCCGTAGCTCACCAAAACGTGCAGCCGCTGCGGCGCCTGCCACGGCGAATCGCGCCGTAACCTTCCGAGAAACAGGAAGGACGGAGAAACCAGCGCGGTTGATATCGCCGCCACCCATGCCGACCCGCGCGATCGGGTTCCCACCCAAACCAGCGCGTACACGCCCGCAATGCCGATGGCATAAAAGAGCGCGGTGTAAAGATGATAAGCGCGAACCGGCTCAATGTGAAATAGCATCGAAAGCACCGCCGTTCCGTAGCGCAGCGCCGGCGGGTAGATGTAGTCAAAGCGCGTGCCCGCATACCACAGCGGCTGCCATTTCGGGTGCGGCCAATGCTCGATCAGGAAACGCGCGTCGGCGATAAAGGTGCTTTCAATCGAGCCCCACTGGTTCAGGTATCCGGCAAAGAACAAGGGTCCGATGAGCGCGGCGGCGAACAGGAAAATGAGCAGAAAATCGGTGAATATCGCAAAGCGGCGTCGATCTGCCGGCAAGGCGCAAGCATAACACACGGCAGATGGGCGATTTTTCCTGAGAATTTCGCCGCCGGATGCGCACCAGTTGTTCATGGCACTCACGGAACGCGCGCGGATCATCATGCAGACGGTTGTTCAGATGGAGAAGCAGTTCGGAAAGGGCGCCGTGCTGCAACTCGGCGCGCAGAACGCCGTGCCGGTCAGCGTGATTTCAACGGGATCGATCTCGGTGGACGCCGCGCTCGGCGTCGGTGGGCTTCCGCGGGGGCGCGTGATCGAAATTTTCGGCCCCGAATCGTCGGGGAAAACGACTCTTGCGCTGCACGCCATCGCGGAATCGCAAAATGCCGGGGGCATCGCCGCCTTCGTCGATGCTGAACACGCGCTTGATCCGACGTACGCGCGCAAGCTCGGCGTCGATATCGACAATCTTCTGGTGTCGCAGCCGGATTGTGGCGAGCAGGCGCTTGAAATTACCAATGCGCTGGTGAGCTCGGGATCGATCGATGTTGTCGTCGTCGATTCCGTCGCGGCGCTGGTCCCCAAAGCCGAACTGGAGGGCGAAATGGGCGATAGCTTTATGGGACTGCACGCCCGCCTGATGTCGCAAGCCATGCGCAAGCTCACCGGAGCGCTGGCGCGGGCGAACACCTGCCTCATTTTCATCAATCAGGTGCGCGAAAAAATCGGCGTAATGTTCGGCAACCCGGAAACTACAACCGGCGGCCGGGCTCTGAAATTTTACGCCTCGGTGCGCATGGAGGTCCGCCGCACCGCGACGCTGAAAGAAGGCGAACAGGCTACCGGCAATCGCACCAGGATCAAGATCGTCAAGAACAAAGTAGCCTCGCCATTTCGCGAGGCCGAAGTCGACATTCTCTATGGCGAAGGAATATCCCGCGAGGGCGATCTGCTCGACCTCGGCTCGGAACACGGAATCGTCGAAAAAAGCGGATCGTGGTTCAGCTTCGCAGGCGAGCGAATCGGCCAGGGTCGCGAGAACGCCCGCGCGTATCTCAAGGAGCACCGGCAGATCGCCGCGAAAATCGACGCCGCATTGCGCGATAAGTTGGGCCTGCTCAAGACCGATCCGCCGTTCAGCGCGAAGACGAAGTCGCAAAACGCCTGAGGCGCGGCGCGCGTTTGGTCCGCTACAATGGGCTGCGCGTGCCTCTCTTCGGAAAAAAAGAAACCGCCAGCATCACTTATATTTCGCACTCCGGCGCCGTGAATCGCGTCGATGTCCCGGTCGGCGATTCGGTGATGGAAGGCGCCATCAGGAACAACATCGACGGCATCGTCGCCGAATGCGGCGGCGCCTGCCAGTGCGGGACCTGTCATGTTTACGTCGAGCCGCAGTTTCTAGATCGTCTTAAGCCGATTCAGGACGACGAAAACGAGATGCTCAATACCACGGCGTCTCCGCGCCAGCCGAACAGCCGCCTGGGATGCCAGATCGAAGTGACCAAGGCTCTTGACGGGCTGGTTGTCCACACGCCTCCCACCCAGATATGAGCGTGGTCATCGTTGGCGCCGGACAAGCCGGATTTCAAACCGCTTTGTCGCTGCGCGCCGCCGGCTACCTGGAGCCGATTACGTTGATCGGCGAGGAGCCGCATCTTCCCTACCAGCGCCCGCCGCTTTCCAAGGGATTTTTGCTCGGAAAACAGGCGATCGAAAGCGCGGTGCTGCGGCCGGAGCCGTTTTACGCGGCGCAACGAATCGAGCTGATCACCGGCGCCCGCGTTCAACGGATCGAGCCCCAATTCCGCCGCGTCATCCTCACCTCCGGAGCGCGGATTTGCTATGAAAAGCTGGTGCTGGCGACCGGCGCCCGAGTGCGCACGCTTCCGCTGGCGAGAATTTCCTATTTGCGGACTCACGTGGACGCGGTCGATTTAAAGCAGCGTCTGGGCGAGGCTGCGGAAATTGCCGTAATCGGCGGCGGGTTTATCGGACTCGAGGTCGCCGCGGCCGCCGCGGTTCTCGGGAAGAGAGTAACCGTTTTTGAAATGCAGGATCGTTTGATGCCGCGCTGCGTCTCCCCCGTGGTTTCCGAATTTTTCCGGCGCGTTCACGGCGAGCATGGAATTGAGATTCGATTGAACTCGCCCGCGTCCGCTCCGCGAGCCGATCTCGTCGTGGCTGGCGTCGGCGTCTCGCCTAACGTCGAACTCGCGCGCGAGGCCGGATTGCCGGTGGCGAATGGGGTCGTGGTGGACGAATATCTTCGAACCGCGGATGAAAACATTTTTGCCATCGGCGACTGCGCCGAGTATCCGAACCCGTTCGCCGGCTCGCGCACCCGGCTTGAATCGGTACAAAACGCCGTCGATCAGGCCAAGACCGCGGTGGCCAATATCGCCGGCCGTAAGGAATCCTATCGCGCTGTCCCATGGTTCTGGACCGATCAATTCGATGTCAAATTGCAGATGGCCGGGTTATCCGGCGGCGCGGACCAGGAAGCGTTGCGCGGCGACCCGGAATCGCGCCGCTTTTCCGTGTTCTATTTCCGGCGCGGCCGCCTGATTGCCGTTGATTCGATCAATCGTCCGGGGGAGCACCTGATGGCGCGAAAGCTCCTGGCCTCCGGCGCGGTGATCGCGCCCGAACAGGCCGCCGATGAAACTTTTGACTTGAAAACGATTCTCGCGTAAACGCGCGGGCTTTGCTCTGCGTCTACGAAATGTTGAAATTCGTCCAAGACCGGATGAATGTGGCGCTGGCGCTGCTGCTGGCGATCGCGGTGGCGCGCCTGTGGGTCCAGCAGATCGGATCCAGCTTCTGGGTGGACGAGACGGTGACCGTGTTCGTGGTCCATTACGGCGCCGCGGATAAGTCGCTGGCGGTTGCGCCGCAAGTCCCTAAATCGATCTATTACGGCGTGGCTTGGCTGGCGGATCGCGCGTTCGGAATGAATGAAGCCGGTTATCGAGTCCCGTCCATTCTGCTGTCGCTCGCGGCATTGTGGTTCCTCGGCCGGATCGCCGCGCGGTTGATTCATCCGCATGCGGCGTGGTTCGTCGCCTTCGCCTGCTTCGGACTCAAAGGGCTGAATTGGGAAGCTCCCGACGCGCGGCCTTACGCGATGGGGTTGTGCGCGATCTCCGCGGCTACGCTGTTTCTGATTCGCTGGCTGGATTCAGCGCGCGCCGCCGATGCCGCGGCTTTTGCGATTGTCGCGTCGCTGATCTGGCGCATCCATCTTATTTTCTGGCCGGCGTACATGATTTTCGCGATCTACGCGATTGTCCGATTGTGGCGCGGGGAGACGCGAGTCGGCCGGTTCTACGCAGGCTGCGTTTTTGCCGCGCTCGCGATTCTGCTGACGCCGGTGGCCTGGGAGGCGATCGCGTTGAATCGCCAGGCGCGGGCGCATGTGATCGTCGGCGAGCCGAAACCCGGCCAGCTTTTGAACGCGGTGCAATGGAAAATCCTGGTGGAATGCGCGGCTGCCGCGTGGCTCTTCAGCCGCATCGGCCCGGCGAAAACGGAACGGTCCAGGCCCGGGGTATCCGCGCTGTTTCTCGCCGCGGCGTGGTGGCTGATCCCGCCGCTGGCGCTTTACCTTTTTTCGCGGTACACCGGAAATAGCGTTTTCGTCCGCCGATATTATTCAATCGCGCTTCCGGGAGCGGCGCTGCTGGTCACCGCGATCGCCGCTTATTTTGTTCCCAAGCGGCAGTGGAAATACGCGGCGGCCCTGCTGGCGGCTCTTGTGCTCGCATGGTACGGAGTGCATCCAGAGCGATGGCCGGGCTCGGATTGGCGCGGCGCGGCCGAGGCGGTAAATGCGCTTCCCGCGGGAACTCCAGTGATTACGCCGAGCCCCTTCGTCGAAGGATCGTGGCCTGTTTGGCGGCCGGATTATCCGCTGCCTGGTTTTCTCTACGCGCACCTGAGCGTCTATGCTCTGCATCAGCAGGCGCTTCTGTTTCCGTTCCGCGCGTCGGCGGAATCCGAAGATTACGCGGCAAAGTTAATTCCCAAGCTGCTAAGCACAAAGCGGTTCGCGATCTATGGCGGCGAGCAGAACGTGCGCTTCTGGCAAGGTTGGTATCTGGCGCATCCCCAGTTTTCGCAGTGGTCGGCGCGCGATTTGGGCAACTTCGGCGACGTCGAGGCGGTGCTGCTCGCCGCGAAGTAGCGTCGGCAGCCTACGAAATTAGCGATAGCGGCCGAGCTACGCGCGGCAATGCGCTTAAATAATATTCCTCAAGCTGCCGGGAGCGAATTTCGCCGGTGTGGTGTGCCAGCGTGGTGATGCGAGCTTTCTCCGCGATGGTTCGGCGCTGCTCTTCCGGGATCTCTTGCAGCGCTCGGAGCACTTGATCGGTCGATCGAACCACCAGGATTTCTTTTCCCGGCACAAAAAACTCATCGAGTCCTGGCCAGAAGTCGCTTAAAATCGGCGTTCCGCAGGCAGCCGCTTCGAAAATCCGCACGCTGGGACTATAGCCCGCGCGAATCATCTGTATCCTGGTCAGGTTCAACGCGTATGTCTGCGAATTGTAGAAGTGGCGATGATCGCCCGGCGCGAGGTGTTCGATCCGGTTTACATTTTTCGGCCACTCGATATCCGCCGGATACATCGACCCGGCTACCGCAAATTTCAACTCGGGAGCCTGCTTGGCGGTGGAGATCAGCAGGCGATGCAAAGACGCCTGCCGGTCCACGCTGTAGGTGCCCATGAAGGCGAGGTCCCACCGAGGCGTCTTTTCCTCGGGAAAGTAATCATCGGGGTCGACCGCGCAGTAAAGCGGTCGCGCGAGCCGCGCTCCGTATACTCGCTCTAATTCCGCCAGCGCGGGTCCGCCGGTAAACGAAAGATATAAATTATACCTCGGGATCAATTCGCGAGTGAGATACTCGCAGTTACCCGCTTCCACTTTTTCCAAAGTGACTGGAGTATCGATATCGTAGAAAGCCGTTACTCCTTTCGCTTCTTCAAGCATCCAGTGTGAAATTTTCGCGCCGTCTGGCACGAAAGATCCGATGATCACCAGGTCAGCTTGGCGAATCGCGTCGCGATAAGTGTCGCGAAGCTCATCGAGGCCGCAATAGAGCTTGACGTTCGCGTAGGGAACGTGCGACAGATCACGATTTTTCGCGTACCAGGGAACATCGCGCTCCAAAAACAGAATGCGATGGCCGCGCTGCGCCAGGCCGCGCAACAGGCAGCGATAGGTAGTCGCGTGTCCATTTCCCCAGGACGAAGTAATCGAGAGTCCGATTACGACAATGTTGAGCTCGAGCGGTTTCAAATCGCCCCCCGGTGATGATAAGATTTACCCTCAAGAACACGCTCAACTTTGGCGGCGCGGTGCGCATAAGTGTGCTCGGAAAGTATTCTGGTGCGGGCAGCCTGGCCAATGCACTGAGCTTGCTCCAGGGTCACATAACGCAAAAACTCAGCGACCTGTTTGCTATCGTGCGCCACTAAAACCTCCTTACCGGGCTCCAAAAACAACTCGATACCCTCCCAAGCGTCGGTGATCAGACACGCGGCAGCGCCGGCGGCTTCAAATAAACGCGTCGGCGGGCTGAATCCAAAGCGCACCATGCTATCGCGGCAAATATTAAGAACCATGCGCGGCGTCGAATTGAAGGCGTTATGATCCTTGGTGTAGACATGACCCGCCCATCTCACATTGGGAGACATGGCGCGCGTGTCCCATCCGTTCCCGCCGATGATGAATCGCTCGTTTGGACATAACTCAGCCGCGCAAAAGAAAAACTCACACACTCGAGCCTCGCGATCCGGAAGCCGGTTGCCGAGAAACGCAAGAGCCGCTTCAAAGCGAAGATCGGGCGCTACGGGGTAATGCGTGGATTCATCCAGGGCGTTATAGATCGGCACGCACAGCCGCGCTCCTGCTCTTTGATAACCGCGAACCACGGGATCGCCGCCGCCGTAAGTAAAGATCAGATCGTAGTTCGAAATCAACGCGCGAAAGGGATCGCTCGGATTGGCTTCAATTCGCTCCAGCGTGGCGGGAGCGTCAACGTCCCAAAAAGCTACCACGCTTCCGGGCTTTCGCGCGTCCAGCACCGCTCTTTCTAATAACTCATCGAAGACGCCGATTCCACTTGCTTTCACGACCAGATCCGCATCCCGCGCTTCCTCGACCATTTTCAGTGCTTGGTCTTCTTTGGCCGGGTAAACTCGAACACGCGCCCAATCGGGATCAGCGATATCGCGATGCTGCTGGCGCTCATACGCATCCGGCTCATAAAAACAGATCTCAGCGCCGCGTTCGTGCAGCGCGCGAATCAGTCCGCGATAGTAGGTCGCCGCGCCATTCCAGTAAGCAGAAACAAGGCTTGATCCAAAAAACGCAATTCGATACCCCGGCTTCATTGCACGATTTCCAGCAACTGATCGACTCGATGGCGGCACGTATGCCGGGACGCAATGGTTTTCAGGCCATGTTCCGCCAACTCAGATCGCAGCGTTTGGTTATTCGTAAGTTCCTGCATCATTTCCTTCATCTCGCTTCCATTGTTCGCAATCAGATAGTCTTTTCCCGGCGTGAACAGGTTTTCGCAGTCATCCCACGGCGCACAAATTAGTGGAATGCCGCACGCCAGAGCTTCAAACACCCGAATCGTCGGTATGCCGGGAAGCGCCGTCCGATATGGCGCGCGTGGAATATGGACCGTCATCAGAAACCGCGCAAACACCTCCGGCGCTCGGAAGTTTTGCAACCATCCGTGATACTCAATACCCGCGCCAGCCATCGCTCTCAGGGCTTCATTAGGATAGCGGACGCCGAACACCTGGCTACGCAACCGCAGTGCACGAACAGGCGACAGAAGAAACTCAGCCAGTTCGGCGGTACGTTCGTTGTCTCCCCAGTTGCCGATCCACACTAGCTCGCCGGCTTTATTTGGACACGGTAATGGCCGAAAAACACGTGTATCGGCGGCCTCATGCCACACCCAAACCGAATCTCCCCAATGTTTCTCGCGATAAAGGCGGCGGAGGGCTTCTCCGAACGCGAGCACCCCATCGTAGTCGCGTAAACTACCCGCCGGAAGAAAGTTTGGATCACTTACCGAACGATGATGCGTGTCGTGAAAAAATAATCGGTATCGTCGATGATTTCGATGATGCGCTCCAATTCTGCGAATCAAGTCAGCAGAGTTCCACTCATGAACCAACACCACGTCGGCGTCGTCAAGAGCCACATCGAGATTCAACGCACTGGGATTATAAACGTTGCTGGACAAATGTGGATACCGGGTGTGAAATTCGCGAATTGGAGCGTCGCCATGACACTTCCGAAGGTTTTCGCGGCTCCAGCCGTCGGAAGGCTCATAGACAGACACATCATGTCCGCGCTCAATTAACTCACTTACCACTCCACGCAGGAAATGAGCGTTGCCGTGATTCCAATCGGAAACGAGGGAATGGTAGAAAAATGCAAACTTCATCGGCGGCACCACGCTGGGAACTGCCGCTGTGTTGTTAACAGATCCGCCGAGTTCATCAAGACTTAGCGAAGCCCGCCGGTGGTCGAGACGCCGATCTGGCGAGCTGTACTCTGAGCGAGCCGGAGATGCTCTTGTAACGTGGGGAGCGCTTTCGACGCGAGCGCGCGAATATCCGCGTCGCTGCCCGAGTTTGCTTCTTTTTCGAACTCCGCGATGTCCTGATTGTGATTTTTCAGCATCTGCGACATATAATCTTTGTCGAAGGCGGTGCCGGTTTTCGCCGCCAGTATTTGATAAGTCGCCTGATCCTTGGCCGAAGGCGATGTCGGCGGCGTAATGCCTTTTTCGGACGCGACGCTCTTCGCCTGCTGGAGCATATTGGTGTGGTCCGTAACCATTCTTTCGGCGAACTGTTTTACGGCTTGGCTTGATGCGTTTTTCTCAGCGAGCTGGCCGGTTTGAATTTCAGCTAGGTTCCCTTCGATGGCCTGGCGCAAAAAAGTAAGATCGGAACTTTTGGTCGAACCTGATTTAGTTTGCGTGCCTGTTTGACCATAGACCGCCGAACACGCGGTCAGGATTAGCGTGAATAAAAGCGAATGTGGCATAACTCCTCCAGCCTCTAGGGCTTTGCCGGTTAGATAAGTCAGCAGTCGTTTTGTTTCCGGGATGCGCGGCGCTTTTGGAATATCGATTGCGATCAAGCCTGCGAATCCGGCTAGATTGCGCAGGGCAAAAACTGTACTCGCGGAGGCTAGTCCGGGCAGGAAAGAGAACTCTGGAGTTTATGACATTACGATATTTGGCAACAACTTCGATTGCAATCGTCGCATCGGCGCTGGCTTGGGGGCAAGCTGCGCCGTACGATAGAGTTACTGTGGATTTCAACCAAAACGTTAACGTGAACGGCAAGATGATTCCCGCGGGCCACTACGAAATTATGGAGTTACGAAGCGCCGGCGAAGGCGCTCGCATTCTTTTCGTCACCTCTAACGGGGCTACGAAATTCGAGGTAAGCGGCGCAACCGTTCCGATTTTGCAAAACGAACCTGCCGCCGAAACAAGGGTGATTTTGCAGCGGATCGGTCAAAATTACTACTTGAACAAAGTCTGGATCAGCGGGAAGGATTACGGCTACGAATTTCCGCTACCGGCTGAAGCGAAGGCTCTGATGCAAGAGCGGATGGAGCCTATAACGCTCACTGCCTCTTATCGTCCGCCGACGGCCGCGCTAGCAGAAAACACTCGGCAGCCGGCGCCTGAGCCTGCGCCCGCCCCGCAAACCGCTCCAACGCCACAACCTGCGCCGCAGCCAGAACCTGCGCCGCAGCCCGCTCCAGCGCCACAACCTGCGCAGCCGCAGCCAGAGCCCGCGCCAAATCCTACGCCGGAAGCGCAAACGGCGCCGCCGCCTCAGCCAGCTCCCGCGCCGGAACCGACACAAACAGCGCCTTCCGCGCCGGCCCCTCAGCAACCGAAAATGCCCGCGACCGCAGATGATTGGGCGGCCCTTGTAATTTTCGGCGGAGGACTCGCCGCTGCCGGTCTTATGCTTCGGAGGAAATAGGTGCGCCGGTTTGTGTCGCGCCTATTCATCGTCGCCGGAATCGCGACGGCGAGCCTTGGATTCGAGCACCTCGCCGCCGCCTGGTGGTTCCAACAGCATGTAACCGTAGCGTCTTTCGCCCCGCCATCCCCGTTTTTTCCGCCAGGCTTTGCCGGCGAGCTTCGGATTCCGAGGCTCGATACATCGCTTGGCCTCGTAAATCAACACACCGACAGTCACTTTCGCCGCGGGCCAGGGTTCATCTCCGGGTCTGACCGGCCCGGCGGATTGAACTGCATTATCGCGGGTCATCGTGATCTGCACTTCCGGATCCTGAGAAATGTCAGAATCGGGGACCGGATCGAAATCGACTCCCCCGAGGGAAAGTTTATCTACCGTGTAGCATCTTGCTCGATTGTGAGTCCAACAAATGTCGACAGTCTACGGCGGATTTATCCGCGGCAACTTACTTTGGTGACTTGTTATCCATTTTACTATGTAGGGCCGGCGCCGAAACGCTTCGTCGTCCGAGCCGAGCTTCAGTAGGGCGGATTTCAAAAGTTAGTGTAATAAAAGGGGTTAGTCTTATATGTTGCTTCACATCACAAGAGTAGTTGTGTGTTTCGCGTTTGCCGGTTTGTTACCTGCACAGCCACCCTCTACACAGGGTACCCTTTCCGGTACCTTGAACGGTATTACCGGTAATAAAAACGTAGTGTTGATTTTGACGAACGTAAATACCCAGGCTGTGCAAAGAGTCACGCCGGACAGAAACGGCGCATTCAGCGTAAATCTGCCGCCTGGCACATATCACGTCGAAGTCCAGCGTGATGGCTTTCGCCAGAGCGCCACTCAGGATGTAACAATTGAACCCGGAACAGCCTCTCAACTCAATGTAACGATCCAGGGTGGCCCAACGATTGAGGCCGTCGAGGTTCGTGCGCAATCGCCGTCGGCCCAAACCATTCCGCCCGACCTCGGAACCGGCTACACGTCGAATACGATTCGCAGTCTTCCCGTTTTCGATCGCAACCACCAGGAATTGAATGGACTGATGACCGGAGTGACTCCGCCGGCCACTACCTTTTCACTCTCTTTCGATCCGCAGCTAAACCGTCAGTTCAATACGAACGGCCTTCCGGCATTTACCAACGATCAGCTTTCCGACGGCATTTCCATTCGGGAGCCGTTTACGAATCAATTGGCTATGCGCGTCCTTCCTGATGAAGCGATCCAGCAGTTAAACGTATTTACTGATACATATTCCGTAAACCGCGGTTTCGCCTCGGGCAGTATCAGTGACGTTTACCCGCGCCCCGGCACCAACGGACTTCACGGCAGTCTTTTCGGATTTGTGACGGATGACTTTTTCCGAACGCGCAACCCATTCGAGCCCGCCGGCCTCCCGCAGCCGACCATTCACAATCGTCAGTTTGGCGGGACGCTCGGCGGACCGCTGGCGCACGACAAGCTGTTCTGGTTCCTTTCTTATCAGGGTTATATCGACGATGGCAGCGTGCTTCAGTTCGCAACGGTTCCCACCGCGGCGGAACTCGGCGGCAATCTCAGCGCCGCGGGCACGCCGATTTATAATCCCGCCACCGGAACCACGCTTGGCGCGGGCCGCACGGCATTTAGCGGAGGAATCATTCCCGCCACGCTGCTGAATCCCGTCGCGCTCGCATATCTAAGATATCTTCCCGCGCCAAATCAGCCGGGCGCCGTAAATAATCTGGCGAGCAATGTTCACCAGATCGATCGCAGTAATGTCGCCGACGGCCGTATAGATTACCACTTCACCAATAACTGGACCGGCTTTCTGCGCTACGGCCTATCATATTATAACGCGCGGCAAGACTCTATTTTCGGCAGCGCGCTCGGCGGTGACACATTGGGGACATTGCGGAATCACGAAGCTGCCGCAAGTCTGGTGGGGAATTATCACGGATTTATTACCGAGCTGCGCGCCTCCTACGTTCGTTACCGCAATGTGATCACGCCCGCCAATGTAAATCCCGTTCTTGGAAATAGCTTGGGAGCCTTGGGTTTCGGTAACGGTTCGGCGATTGTGCCCAATGTTACCATCGAAGGCCTCGGCACCCTCGGTACGCCGGCAAACGTTCCCGCCCGCGATGTCGATAACGTCTATGAGGGCTCCGCAACAATTCATTGGTATTACGGCCGGAATCAAATTTATTTCGGCGCCGACCTTCGCGACCTGGAAACCGCGGGTTTTCCGAATTACCAGTTCAGCGGCGCCGGTAGCTTTTTATTTTCACCCGGCGCTACTTCTTTTCCCGGCGCGACCATCACTCCCGGCAGCGCGTTTGCCAACTCGCTCGCGGCGTTTCTGCTTGGCGCACCGACTCAGGCCGGCATTTTCAATCCCATCATAAATCCCAGTTATCACGAACGCCAGTATGCCGGATTTATCGGTGATACGATTCGCATGAGTCGCTTGACAATCGACTTAGGTCTTCGCTACGAAATTTTCAGTCCGGTTACAGTCGGCAGCGCAACCGGCAATGTGTCTTATAACGTAATGAACAATACCAGCACGTTCGGCAATGGAGTGGGCAAATATTGGTACGGCTTGGGCGCGATCCAACCGCGCATCGGCCTCGCCTTCCGCCTGACGAATCAAACCGTCATCCGGACCGCGTATTCGATCGATTCCTTCCCGCTTCCCTTCGGGCTTCTGCCCATCAACATCGCCGGAGTTGGAACTTCGTCAGGGATCGTAGGAGGTTATGGCACAACAGTTTTTAAGATTCCGACCGCAACGGCTGTCGCATCCCCGGGCAGCACTGCGGCAAACTTACCTTATTACGTGAATTCGCTAACTAGAAATCCCTATGTCGAGAATTACTATTTTAATATTCAACAAAGCGCTCCGTGGGGATTTTTGTTTTCCGCGGGCTACGTAGGAAATGTAACTCGGGAGATGCCTTTTATCAAATCGCTTAACGTCGCCGCGCCCGGGACTGGATTTACCGGCGTACCTTTCCTCACCTTAGGGCAAACCGCTCCGGTTTATCTCGAAGGCAACGGACTCACCAGCAACTATAACTCTCTTCAGGTAAATCTCAATAAGCGGCTTTCGAAGGGCGCCAGCTTTTCCGTCGCCTATACTTACAGCAAAGCTTTGGACTATGGAACCTTCCTGGAAAATCCCTTCAATGTTCACGCCAATTATGGCCCGGCGAACTGGGATCGCCAGCAGATGGTCACCATCAGTCACATCTTCGATCTGCCGTTCGGGCGCGGAACGAATCGCTGGAACCAGGGAGTAGCCGCGAAGATTCTGGGTGACTGGAAGCTCAACGGCCTTTTCCATTGGACCACCGGCGCCCCTTATAACATCTATGCGGACCCGCTCGGCTGCGGCTGTCCCGGACTCACTTCGACCTTCGCAAGCGTCGCTCCCGGGGCCAACGTGAACGGAATGGCTTCCTTCAATCCCGCGCTGTTTGTTCTCGCCAGCCCGGGCACTCTGGGTAATCTCGGCCGAAACGCGATTCGCGGCCCAAATTTCACGGACTACAATCTGTCTCTGTTCAAGCAGTTCCCAATGGCGGAGAATAGAATCCTGGAGTTGCGCGCGGAAGCTTACAACCTGCTCAACAGCACCCAGTATGGCTTCCCATATAACAACATAAGCTTGGCGAATTTCGGCGCGCCGTCTCCTGCGTCGGGGTTGAACGGGCTGTTTGGCGGCGAAGGACGAACGTTCGTTCTTGGCGCCCGCCTTCTGTTCTAACCCGCGCACTTCGGATCGGGAGGGGCGGCAATTCGCCCTTTCCGGTCCAGCCGGATTCGCTCGCCGCGCCAAATCACCGAATTTCCGAACAGAGCCGCGGCCCAAACGGCTGCCGCGAAAAGATCGCGCAACGGAACCGCCCACCACAGCTTGAGCGCGTCCCGGCTCTGCATGACAAACCATCCCGATTCGATCGCCATCAGCATCCGCGCGCCCAGCACCGCGGCCGCAATTCTCCATTCCCCAGCGGCCGCGCAAAGAATCGCCCACAACGTCGCGAACGTCAGCGGCAATCCCAGGAATCCGGCAAACTTTGAAACGCGAATGGTCCGCGCCCAGCGGACCTGGTGCCGCCAAACATCTCTCCATCCGCCGCTCAGGTGCGTATCGACGATCAAATCGGAAAGCACGCATTTCAATCCAAGCGAGTGGATTCGATGCCCGAGCTGATAATCGTCGGCGAGATAATCCGCAACCGCCGCAAATCCGCCGATGCGATCCAGATCCGCCCGGCGAATCGCCATGGTCGAGCCGAGGGCGAATTCATCCACGCCAGCCATTCTCGCCACCAGCGTCGATGGCGCGAAGTCGGTTGAAATCCCAAGTCCTTCAAATCGCGCCGCGAACGTGTCCCCGCAGGCGCGGTATAAACACGTCACCAACCCGATCGAGGGATCCTGAAGCGGCGCCGTGACTTGTGCCAGGTAATCGAAAGGAACTCGAATATCGGCATCGTTGATCACCAGAATCGAATAACGCGCTTGCGCGGCAAGGTCGATCAGCACGCCGGCCTTTCCGTTCGGCTTCTTCGTTCGGCACTCGATGACGCGCGCCCGCGGAAACTCCCTGACAACCGCCACTGCCGGATCATCCAGCGATCTGACTCCGCAAAGCAGCTCATACTCGCCCGGCAAATTGGCGTGAGAAGCGATCGCCTCGCGAAAACCGGAATCGACGCCGCGAATCGGTTTCAGAATCGAAACCGGAAGATTCGGACGGCCTTCGAATTTCTGCCTGCTTCGCAACACACAGGCGAAAATCGCAAAAATCTGATATGCGCCGGAGATCGCCGCGATCGCGATGAGAAAGGTCACCGGGCGAGCAGCACCACGCCAAAGGCCACCAGGCATGCTCCCGCCCAGCGCCGCGAATCCACTTCTTCCTTCAAGACAACCTTGGCCAGGATTGTTTCAAACACCAGCGTCGCCGCCGAAGCCGGCACCGCAAAGCTCAGATCGGCTGTTTCCAGCAGCGTCATGAACGCGAAAAACGAAACCGCCATCAGCGCGACCGCCAGGATCAAAAACTTCTTCCGCGCCAGCGCCGCCAGAACGCGCCCCAATCGCCTGGGATCAAATTCCTTGATCTCGCCGTGGCGCTTCATCTCCACGCTTTGCAGCAGATCGCCGAGCACGGTGCTGAAGACCATCGCCGCCAACAGGAACCAGGTTTTCATAGCCGGTCGCTCCGCGGCGTCCCCATACCCACCAGCACGGTGCCGGCGACGATCAGCAGCGTGCCCGCCCAGCGCGACGGCGTGATCTGTTCGTTTAAAAACCAGCGCCCGATCAGCGCGTTCGCCACGTAGCCGAGCGAGGTCACCGGCAGAACATAGCTCAGATCCGCCCAACTGAGCAGCGCCATGCGCGCGAGCAGCCACAGGATCAGCAGTAAAATTCCCAGGCTCACCCACGGGCTGAAAATCGCGGCAAGGTAATCCAGCGCGCTCGCCGTCGTGCGGTTGCGCATTCCCGAAGCGAGCGCGAAATTTCCCAGTGCGTTCGACAATACGACCACGACCGTGAATACCCGCGTCTTCGGGCCGAGGCGCTCGGAAGCTTTCATCGGCAATGTTCCCCGGCCGCCGTCCGGTTCCTTTGCTCCCGCCTCAATCGTCTTTAACCGGCTTGTTCCTGGTTCAGAACGCGGGTGGCGCGATGCGCGGCCACGTATTTCTTGCGCTTGTTGCGCAGATAAAGATAATCCTTGGCTTCTTTGTAGAGGCGCTTGCGCTCGTGCCCGTCGAAAATCGCCTTGCGCACGATGCGCCACGCGGCTTTGGGGCGGAAATAATACTCGCCGTAGAATCGCTCCACCCAATCGACCAGTTCCTCGCGCTCCAGAATGCCGGGATAAACGACGTTCGGCAACTGATGGCCCTCATCGTCGGCCATGTTGATCTGCACCAGATTGTTCTTCTTGGCGTAGTCGTAAAATTCCGTCCCCGGAAAGGCGTGCGCGATCGAAACCTGTATCGTCTCCACGTCCAGACGCTTGGCAAAATCGATGGTGTTGCGCAGCGTCTCGCGCGTTTCGCCCGGAAGCCCCACGATAAAATCGCCGTGAATCACCAGGCCGAGTTTGTGGCAATTTTCGGTAAAGCGCTTGGCCATGTCGATGGTCGCGCCTTTCTTTATATTGCGCAGGATCTGCTCGTCGCCCGATTCGTAGCCGACGATCAGCAGCCGGCAGCCCGCCTCTTTCATCGCCTTCAGCGTTTCGTAATCGGTGGTGACGCGCGAAGTGCAGCTCCAGGTGAAGTTCAGTTTCTTCAATTCCGCGCAAAGCTCCAGCGTCCGCGCCTTGCGATAGTTGAAGGTGTCATCGTCGAAGAAAATCTCCTTCAACCCGGGAAAATTCTCCAGCACGTACCGGCACTCGTTCGCGATATCCTGCGAGGAGCGCAATCGCCAGCGGTGGCCGGAATGAGTCTGCGGCCACAGGCAGAAGGTGCACATCGCCGGGCAGCCGCGGGTGGTGTAAAAGGAAACGTACGGGTTCAGCAGGAACGGAACATTGTACCGGCGAAAATCAAGATCGCGCTTGTAGACCTTGGTCACCCACGGCAGCTCATCCAGATTTTCGATGTATCCGCCCTCGGGATTGTGAACGTTCACGCCGTTTTTGCGAAAACTCACGCCAGCCAGATCTTCCAGCGCGGCGCCCTTGGCGTAGTTCGCGATCGGATAGTCGAACTCGCGGCGCGCGATAAAGTCGATCGCCTTTGATGCATTCAAAACTTTATCCGGCTCGATCGTCACCGGCGGGCCGACAAAGGCAACCTTGAGCTTCGGATTCGAATCCTTCATCATCTCCGCGATTTTCACATCGACGTGAAAACCGGGCGAGGAGGTGAACAACACCATCAGCTCGAAGTTCTTGGCCTGCGCCACCGTTTCCTCGATCGAAACGCCGTGCGGCGGGGCGTCCAGAACCTTGCTGTCCTCGAGCATTCCCGCCGGATAGCAGAGCCACACCGGATACCAGTAAGATTCGATTTCGCGGGTCGACGGCCAGCGCGAACCGGCCCCGCCGTCAAAACCTTCAAAGGAAGGCGGATTCAGAAACAGCGTTCTCATCGGCACGGCGCTCTTCGAGTCTCCTTGTCTTTTTAAACGCTAGCGGTTGGAACTGGAGGCCAGATCCTCCGCTTTTTGTTGTCTGGTGAAGTTGCTGAAATCGACGTTAAGCTCCGCGCGGCCGAAAACCCGCACATCGGCGGTACTCTGAAAACGTTTCGGGATGGCGATACCATTCTGAATCTCGTACTCGTTGACGAAAACCACTTTCTTCAAAAAGATCGACGGTGTTTTCACCAGCCGTCCCGCCTCGCGCACGGGCATTGCGGTCGCCTCATCCAGCCATAGCTCGCCCTTGAACATTCCGACGCGCTTTTTGCGCGGCGTCACCTGAAAGATCTGCACGTTTTGGCCGTTACGCTGCGCAACGCCCTTATATTTGAACTTGTAATTCGCCGGCACAATGGCGTTTTCCGGCGCTTCCGCCTCCGCCGCCAGATAACGCGTAATCACTTCGCTTTTGATCGTGTTGTCGCCTGAAAATCCCAAAGCCTTGTAAGTGATCTTGCCCAACTTTGAGATGCGCCGCAGCGCCGTAAGCGTTCCCTGTTTTTCAAGGCGGGGCAGTTTCGCGTCGATATCGACCCGCATCTGCGCGCCGAGCAGCGCCTCTTTTTGCGTCGCGCGCGCCGCCATATATTTGTGGATGATTTCCTGGCTTTCCAGGTCCTCGCCCGAGTCCGACGCGCTCACGATCGCGCCCGCGAACGCCACATAAGCGCACGCAAAAATAGCACCCCCGCTGAACACCCTTCTCTGAATCATCAAAATATCTACTCCAGTGTATCAGATGCGCCGTATCGTTACACAGCTCAGTCTCGCCGGCCCGCCGCGTCCTTGCGCGCCGCCGGGCGTCCAATTAAGCGGAGAAAGAAACTATGAACATTCCAACTCTTGCCAGCATTTTTCTCTTATCGGCGTTTGTTCGCTGTCCCCACCTGGGCAACCACGCCCCGCCAGACGCTTCATACTATTGTTTTTGATGCAATGAACACGGAACGGGACGCGGGGAGATTGCAATCCTACGCCTCCGATCGATTGGACTGGATGGCGCAGGGCGGGCAATTGATGGCATTACGAGACGATCTTAACCATCTCGGACCTTATGGCGGTAGACGCCGAGGATGCGATCCTTTTCGGAAGAGTGCATCGCGGCGATCTCTTCAACCCCTTCTAGTTGACGCGCCGAAATTTCGCTCATTTACTCGAATTCCGAGCACTTGAATCACCAGGCCCGCGCGGCCTTGAATTTCGCCAACACTGAAGGCAGACTCTGATCTCTCGTTTTAACAACCCCCCGGCGGTTTATGCCGGGGGTCAGTCTGCGCCAGCACGCGCTGCGAACCAGAATTCTTCTGGCCAACTCCTGGCTGTTACAATTGAACCTCCGCCATGCCGCTGCTTCAGACGAAGTCGATTGATGAACTGATCAAGACCTCCGAAGAGCCGTCGCATCGGCTGAAAAAAACGCTGGGACCGTGGTCGCTGGCGTTTCTGGGCGTCGGCATTGTCATCGGCTCGGGTATCTTCACGGTGACCGGCACGGCGGCTTCGGGAAAACTCAAAGATCCCGGATTGCTGCAAGCCACCGTGCTCGATCTCGCGCTGCATGGGCGCGCGGCGGCGGCCTCCCTGGGCCGGCCGGGCGCAGGTCCGGCGCTGATCGTTTCCTTCGGCCTGGTGCTCATCGCCTGCCTGTTTGCGGGATTATGTTTTGCCGAGCTGGCCTCCATGATCCCCATCGCCGGCAGCACCTACACCTACGCGTACGCGATCCTGGGCGAGATTTTCGCCTGGATCATCGGATGGGATTTAATTCTCGAATACGCTGTGGCCAACATGTCCGTCGCCGTCGGATTTTCCGCGTACTTGCAGGATCTGGGCGACAACATCTTCGGGTTGCATCTGCCGGCAGCGATCGCCTATCCGATGTTCGCCGCGCCGGGGTCGCCCGCGGGAATTTATAATCTGCCGGCGCTGCTGATTACCCTGGCGGTCACCTGGATTTTAGTTCGCGGGGTAAAGGAAAGCGCCGCCACCAACACCACGATGGTGATTATCAAGATCGCCGCGATCGCAATTTTCAGCCTCGGTGCGATGCGCGCCATCAATACTGCCAACTGGCATCCGTTCGCGCCGAACGGACTGGCAGGAATCGTCAGCGGGGCGAGCATCGTTTTCTTCACCTACATCGGATTCGACGCCGTCTCCACCGCCGCCGAGGAATGCGGGCGGCCGCAGCGCGATCTGCCGTTCGGGATTATCGCCACGCTGATCATTTGCACCATCCTGTACGGATCGGTTACGGTGGTGCTCACCGGCATCGCTAACTGGAAGACGCTCGATCCCAATTCTTCGGTGGCGGTGGCGCTGAAGAATATCGGATATAACCGGCTGCGGGTGATCGTCAGCGCGGGCGCGCTCACCGGGATGATCTCCTCGCTGCTGGTGGGCCAGTATGGGCAGGCGCGGATCTGGTTTGCGATGTCGCGCGATCGCCTGCTGCCGAAAATGTTCGGCGCGGTGCATCCGCGCTTCCGAACGCCGTACATCGGCACCTGGATCGCGGGACTACTGGTCGGGCTGCCTTCGGGATTGTGGGATATCGACACTTTCGCCGAGCTGACCAACATCGGGACATTATTCGCGTTCATCATCGTCGCGGCGAGCGTGATCGTGCTGCGGCGCACGCAGCCGGAGCGCCACCGGCCCTTTCGCGCCCCGCTGGTTCCCCTGATTCCGGCGTTGTCCATCGCCTGCTGCGTGCTGCTGATGGCGGGATTGCCGCTGCTGACCTGGATCCGCTTCTTCGGCTGGCTGATGATCGGGCTCGCGATTTATTTTCTGTACGGCCGGAATCGGACGGCGCCCGCCTGAAAAGCGATTCGAATTTGCACAGCAAATGCACTACGATGAAACTGTGCGGCGGCGTGCCGCGCCGCACGCGACGTTGACCATCTGCTTCACCGCCGGCGCCACCACGCGCCTCGACCGTTTTCTTCAGGATTACCTCCCCCAGTACAGCCGTTCGCGAATCCAGAGCTGGATCAACAACGGACGCGTGCTGGTGAACGGCGCGCCCGCGAAGCCTTCGCTGATGCTGCGCGGCGGAGAAAAAATCGAGGTCTCGCCATCCGAGCCGCCGCCGCTCAAAGCCGAGCCTGAGGATTTGCCCGTAGAAATTCTTTATGAGGACGCGGCCGTAATCGCGGTGAACAAACCCGCCGGGCTGACCGTCCACGCCGGCGCGGGAACCCATTCCGGAACGCTGGTGAACCGCCTGGTGCATCATTTCGGATCGCTATCGCGCATCGGCGGAGAATTGCGGCCGGGCATCGTGCATCGCCTCGATCGCGGAACCAGCGGCGTGCTGCTGGTGGCCCGCAGCGACGCGGCGCATCGAGCTCTGGCGGCGCAGTTCGCCGAGCGGTCGGTGGAAAAAATCTATCTGGCGCTGGTTGAGGGCGAAATGCCGGCCGATTCGGGCCGTATTAGCCGGCCGATCACGCGCGATCCGGCCCGGCGCACCCGCATGACGGCGCGCCTGGAGCACGGCCGCGCGGCGCTGACCGAATATCGCGTGCTGCGGCGATTCGGCGGATTCACTTACCTCCAAGTGCGAATCGGAACCGGCCGCACACATCAAATTCGCGCCCATTTCGCCGCGATCGGGCATCCCGTCGCCGGCGATCGGCTATATGGAGCACGCGCCGGCCGCCGGATTTTTCTCCACGCCTGGAAGATCGCGTTCACCACGCCGGCAAGCGGCGAACGAATCGCGATCGAGGCGCCGCTGCCCGAGGAGTTGGAGCAGTGGGTTGCGGAACTCACAGCCACGCGATAATCGCCGCGAGCCGAGCGCGGCTTGCCGGGGCGGAGTTGCGTCACATCTGGACGACGGCTTTGCCCGCGATTTTCCGATCCGCCAAATCGCGTAGACCTCTCGGCACTTCGGCGAGCGGATAGGCCGCCCCGACGCAGGGACGGATTTCGCCGGCCGCGTACATCTCCAGCAGCGCCTCATGCACCTTGCGCGGATAATCGCGGTGCGACTGCACGTAGCCTCCCCACAACACGCCGATTACGGAGATATTTTTCAGCAAAATGCGATTGGCCGCGATCGAGGGAATCCGCCCGCCCGCGAACCCGATCACCAGCAGGCGGCCTTCCGGCGCGATGCACTTGCTCGACAGATCGAAAATATCGCCGCCGACCGGATCGTAAATGGCATCGGCGCCGCCGCCCGTGATCTCCTTTACTCGCTCCACCCAGGACGCATCCGAATAATCGAGCACGTGATCCGCGCCTTGCTCGGCCGCGAATTTGCGCTTGGCCTCGCTCCCCGCAGTGGCGATCACGCGCGCGCCGAGCGCCTTGCCGATTTGAATCGCCGACATTCCCACTCCGCTCGCCCCGGCATGTACCAGCAGCCATTCGCCGGATCGCAGCATGGTGCGATGCGCCAGGGCAAAGTAGGAGGTGTGGTAAACGATCGCCATAGCCGCGGCTTCCTCGAAACTCATTTTTTCCGGGATCGCAAAAACATGGGAGAGCGGCGCAATAGAGCATTCCGCGAATCCGCCGCCCTGGGGCATCGCCGAAACACGATCGCCCGGGCGAAACTGCGTAACGCCCTCGCCCAGGGCGTCCACCACGCCCGCAACTTCCGCTCCGGGGGTGAACGGAAACGGCGGCTTCACCTGATATTTTCCCTGGATCTGCAAAATATCGAAAAAATTCAGCGCGGCGGCGTGATTGCGAATGCGAATCTCGCCCCGCCCCGGCTCGGGTGGCGCGATTTCCTCGAGCGTCATCGATTCCGGTTCTCCCCAGCCATGCACTCGCCAACTCTTCACTTTGCTCGAATCCTCGTTATGTCCAGAGACTTAATTCCTCTAGTCTGCCACGAAAAAAGTGAAAAGATGACATCGGCCAAGTCGTCCACCGGCTCCATCCGCGCGTGATAAATACCATCCCCAAAACCGATCGCGTGCAGGATTCAAAAGTCTTGACTGTTTCCCTTTTCTTCGCTATCCTATTTGTGAAGAAAAGGCGAATATGTCTGGATTACGCATCGGTCCCGCAGGGTGGTCGTATCCTCAATGGAAGGGCGTGGTTTATCCCGCCGCTGGCCCGCATCCGCTGGAAACACTGGCCAGACAGTTCGATGTGGTTGAGATCAACAGCTCTTTTTATCAGCCTCTTAAGCCCGAAATCGTCCAATTATGGCTGAACAAGATCCAGCGCAATCGGCGATTCCGCTTCACGGCGAAAATGTTCCAGCGGTTCACCCATGCCCGCATCCTTGAGGATCGCGAGGTGGAGCAGTTCAAGGAAGGCTTGCGGCCGCTGTTGCGCGCCGGCAGATTGGGCGCGCTTCTGATGCAATTTCCCTGGGCCTTTCGCTTCACGGCGGAAAATCGCGATTTTTTTATCCGCCTGCGCCGCGAGTTCCACGAATTTCCGCTGGTCGCCGAGATGCGGCACAGTAGCTGGATGGCGGAAGAAGCGATCGGAACATTTCTCGATTATCGTGTGGGATTCTGCAACATCGATCAGCCCGAATCGATCCGCGCCATGCCGCCGACGGCGTTTCTCACCTCCGGAATCGGCTATGCGCGCCTGCACGGCCGCGGGCCGGGGTATCTTTACTCGCAAGCGGAGTTGGCGGAATGGGCCGGGCGAATCGAAAAGACGGGCCGCTACGCCGACGAGATGTTCGTGATCTTCAGCAATGATGCAAGTGCGAAAAGCATTGTGAACGCGCTTCAGCTCCAGGCCATGATGGCGGGCGTGCGCGCGCCGGCGCCGATCGAGCTCCGGCGGCGCTACCCGCTGGAGCTGGAGTGCTTCGGCGCCCGCCGGGCCGAGCAGCAGTCCCTGTTTACCGCCGCCTGAGCCGCCGCGCTTTGCCCGCTCGGCCGGCGTAAGTTCTTGACCGCTGTGTAACTGGTCCGTAAGATTGTAGTTAGAGCGTATGACTCCGCGCGAGCGGGAGATCCTTCACGAAATCGTAGAAGCTTACATCGAAACGGGTGAGCCGGTGGCCTCGCGTTCGATCGCGCGCCGCCATCGTGACCCGCTGAGCGCTGCGTCGATCCGCAACGTTATGGCCGATCTCGCGGATCAGGGATTTCTGTCCCAGCCGCACACCTCCGCCGGGCGGATTCCCACGGCGAAGGCTTTTCGCAGCTATATTCAGTCGCTTACCCTGCGGCGCATGGCGGCGGAGGAGTTGGATCGGCTGCGCGCCGAATTCGGCCGGCTCAACACCGTGGAAGCGCGGGTCGAGCACACTTCCCGCCGTCTGACGGAGATGACCCAGGGAGTCGGCATTGCCGCCGCCATCCCGCAGGCGCGGCCGGAGCTGGATCAAATTGAACTGATCGCTTTGCCCGACCGGCGGGTCCTGATGGTGGTCGTCACGCGCGACCATCAGGTGCGCAATGAAGTCGTCGCGCTCGATGAGCCGCTGATGCCGGACGAACTCGTTTCCATTCGCAATTACATCAATCGCAATTTTGCCGGCTGGACGCTGGAGCAGATTCGCGCGGAATTGGCGAATCGGCTGGAGCAGGCCAGCGCGGCTTACGACCAGATTCTGCAAAAACTGACGCTGCTTTATTCGCGCGGCCTGCTCGAGTTCGACGCCGATCCGGAAGTGCACATGGAGGGCGCAAGCAATCTGGTTGGCCTCGACTTGCACCTCACCAAGGAAAAAATGCGCGAGCTGTTCCGCGCCCTTGAGGAGAAAAAGCGGGTGCTGCGCCTGCTCGACCGCTTCCTGGAGCAGCCCGCCGGGGAAATCGCCGTGCATGTCGGTTTGGGCGAGGCGCATCCGTCCATGCGCGAATTATCGCTGATCGGCTTGCCCGTGGTTTTGCCAAACGGCATCTCCGCCGTGGTCGCCGTGCTCGGTCCCATTCGCATGAACTACGGACGGGTGATGAGCGCCGTGCAGCACGTCGGCCGCGTGTTCCAGGACAGCGAAGCAAGCCGCCTCTGAACTCTGCGCGGCAGCAATCCCGCCTTCCGTTAAAAGAACAGCTTCATCGCAAACTGCATGATCCGCGGATCGTAGGCGCCGGTGATTGCGCCGAAATTGGCGGCGTTCAAGCTCTGCGACAGCGTCCCGTAACTCTGGCCGGCGTACAGGCCCGATGGAGCGTAGCCGCCCACGAAATTGGGGTGATTGAAAAGATTGAAAGCCTCCGCGCGCACTTGCAGGCTGTAGCGCTCCGTCATCTTGAAGGTGCGGACCAGGGAAACATCGAAGTTCACGAAATGCGGGCCGCGAATCGCATTGCGGCCCACGTTTCCATAGGACCCCACCGGGTCCTGCGCCGAACCGGGCACTGCGAACGCCGCCTTATTCAGCCACTGCACGCACGGAGCGGGCGAGCAACCGGAGTTGGTCGCATACACGTTCGGCAGGATCTGCACCGGCCGGCCGTTATTCAAACCGGTGAGCGAGTTGTCGGTTCCGATATTGATCCCGCCCAGCGGCTGCCCGCTGCGGGCCTGAAGCAGCGGCGCAAGCTGCCAGTCGCTCAGGATTTTATGGGCCCAACCATCTCCCGCCCAGGAACTGATGGCGACGCCGGTCAGGTTGAAATTGTAGCGGGTATCGGAAATGCACGGACCCCAGTCGGCGTGGCGGTTGAAGATTCGCGAGTTGGTTGAGCCGGCAAGCGCGGCGCCGAAATCGTAATCCGAAAGGCAATAGGAATCGGTGAAGTTGGCGTTCAACTGATAGTGCTGGCTGAAGCGATGCGAAGTCGAAATCAGCAGACCCTGATAGCGCGCCACCGCGCCGTCGTCCATGGTGTCGATGCTTGCGTAATATGAGCCGCCGGGATAGGGGAACAGCAGGCGCCGCTGGTTGGTGTTTTTGGTGCTCGAACACGGGGTATAGACGACGCCCGCGATGGTGCAGCTCGCCGCCGGATTGTAGATCGCCGGATTGCGTTCTTCGGCGATCCACAGATGCGTGGTGTGATTGCCGAGATAGCTGAGCGAAACCAGCCAGTTGGAGGGAAGCTGCCGCTGATAGGTGACGTTCCACTGCTCGACATAGGTCGGCGCCGGATTGATCGGCATGTTGATGTAGGTGCCGAACTGGGGGAAGAACAGGGCTCCGGGCCGCTGCGGGAACGGATTGCCGCCCGGATAGCCGCCCCAGGGATTGGCAAGCGTGCCCGTCGAGCCGACATCGATATCGTTGCCGTACGGCGGATTGGTCGTTTCGCGCTCGTTAAACCACGTTTCCACTGAATCGTAGAGAATGGCGCCGCCGGCGCGCAGCGTCTGCCTGCCGTCACCCTTCGGATCCCAGACGATGCCCACGCGCGGTCCGAAATTGCCCTTGCTGCCGTTCCACATCGCGGCGGGAATGCCCTGATCGCCCTTGAAGAATAATCCGGGAGGCGCCGTCGGATTCACCTTGCTGACCTGGTTCGCCAAAAACGCAGTCTGGCTGAAGGACGTGCCGCGCCCGTATTTATCGGGATCGGGGAAAGTCGGCTCCCAGCGGATTCCATAGTTCAGCACGAAATTCCGCGAGATTTTGTAGCTGTCCTGAGCGTAGAAACTCATCACCCACTGCCGGAGATCGTCCGGGGTGGCGTTGGTCTGCTGGAAATCGCTCATATACCCTAGCATGAAGTCGGACAGACCGGCTCCGGTGAAGGATCCGTTGAAAGTCGGCGCGCCATTTTCGTCGAATCCGGAAATGGTGTTGTTCTGAATCCGGATCAGATTGAATCCCACCGCGATCTGATGCTTGCCGCGGATGAGATCCACATCATCGGCCACCTGGTAGCCGTTGAAATTGAAGTGCCCCGGCGCGCAGGTTCCACAGAAGGTCGTGAATCCGCCGCTCATGCTCGAAATCAGCAGGAAATTCGGCACAGCGCTATAGATCGGCGAGCCCAGCAGCGTCCAGTTGATCGGCGTGCTGGTGGGACCGCGATTATCGCGAACGCGATTGAACGACACGTGAAACGCATTGATCGTGTTTGGCGTGAACGTGTAGTTGTCGCCGATGGTCGCCGATTGCGCCAGCTCCGAGTTTCCGGCCACCGTGGTCAGCAATAAATTCCCTCCGAACTGCGCCGGCACCGCGTACTCATCGGCGAAATACCGCCCGTAAATCGAGTGTTTTTCGTTTAACACCCAATCGATGCGGCCGATCGGCTGAAATTCATGCCAGGGAGAAGGAATCGCATAAGTCACGAATCCGTTGGCGGCGGCCTGGCTTACGGGCAGGTATTTGGTCAGCGCGATGGCGATGGGGCTGAGCTGCCCCACCGGAATCTGATTGTTTTTATACAGCGTGCCGTCGACCGGATTTTTAAGCTGTGTGCCGATGGCGCTGAAATCGCCGTTGAGCATCGCCTGCGTGGGGATATGCGTATTGGACTGAGGAGGAACGCTGCGATTCTCGGTTCCCTGAAATCCGCCGAAGAAAAACAGTTTGTCCCGGATAATTCGGCCGCCGATCGTGCCGCCAAACTGATTCCGCTTTAACTGATCGTGAACCGGCGCAAAGAAATTCCGGGCGTTGGTGTCGCCGTTGCGCAGGAATTCGAACAGATCCCCGTGCAAATCGTTCGAGCCGGACTTGGTCACCACGTTCACCGTCGCGCCGGGATGCGTGCCGAAGCGCGAAGATACCGCGCTGGTTTCAATGCTGAACTCCTGGAGCGCGTCCGGGAACGGAATCGGCATGTTGACGTTCGACATCGCGTCGGTGTAATCGCCGCCGTCCAGTAGATATGCCGTGCCGTTGCCCTGACCGCCCGCTACCGCGATGCGCGTCGAGCTGACGAAGGTTTTGCTGCCGGTATCACCCGAATCGGCGTAAACCGCCGCGCCCAGAGTGATGATCAACTGCGTGGGCTGGCGATTATTCAGCGGCAATTCGCTGATCCGCTGCTGATCGATGACCGCGGCAACCGAGGTTTCCTTGGTTTCCACCTGGCTGGTTTCGGCGCTGACCTCCACTTTTTCGTTGATGGCGCCTACCTGCATCGCCACATTGACCTGGATATTGTTGTTTACCACCAGAACAATTCCGGATCGCACGTAATCCTTAAAGCCTGGCGCTTTTACTTCCAGCCGGTAAGGACCCACCGGAAGCTCGGCAAAGATGTACAAGCCGCCGGCGTCGGTGGTGGTGCTGCGCGTCGCCGACTTATCGGTTTCGGTGATGGACACCTGCGCGTTGACGACTGCGGCTCCGGTGGGATCGGTTACAATTCCGCTGACTTGCGCGGTCGCCGTTACCTGCGCGCGCGCCGGCGCCAGAGAAAATGCAAATAAGGACAGAAAAATCGCGATTTCGCGGCGAAACATGGCACCCCCTCGAAAGCACCGTGGCTTTCAACTGCTTGAGCTAAATTACGCGAAATGCTTAAATCTGTCCAATAGATTCATTCACTGTTAACCATCGGTTTTTACGATCCGCGGCGCGGCCGATAATTTTTCCGTGATTGTCTGCGCCAGTTCGGCGATCGCCTTGGGGAAAATCTCCGCGCTGGCGGCGGCGAGGCGGAGCTGCCGGATCAAAGGCCGTCCCTTTACGCGCAAAATCCGCAGACCTCCATCGGGCGGCTCATTTTCGACGGCGCACAGCGGCAGCAGCGAACATCCCAGGCCGGCCCGCACCAGGCTCTTAATCGCCTCGTTATTCTCGACTTCCATGATAATTTTGGGCGCGACTCCTAAAGCCTCGAAGTAACGGTCTACAAAATTTTGCATGACCGTGTTCTTTTCATACAAAATGAAGCGCAGCGAGGATAAATCCTGCGGCTCAATGGTGCGGCGGCGCGCCAGCGGATGATCGTGGCTGACAACAAAAACCATTTCTTCGCGCCCCAGCGGTTTCATGCTCAAGCCCGGCTGTGGGCCGGCGGCCATCACCACCGCCAGATCGAGGCGCTGCGCGCGCAGCGCCTGGAGCAGAAATTCCGTGGTCCCGGCCAGAACGATCAGCTCAATTTCCGGAAAACGGCGTTTATAATCGGCCAGAACGCCCGGAAGACGATAGGTCAGCGTGGTCGGGCCGACGCCCAGGCGAACCGTGCCGCGGCGCAGCGCGTTCATCTCGCGAACCGCCATTTCGGCGTTCTTGAGATCGCGAAAAATGCGCTCGGCATACGGCAGCAGGACCTTGCCGGCTTCGGTGACCTGCACCCGTTTTCCCACGCGAAGAAACAACGGGCAGCCGAGTTCGTCCTCCAATAACTTGATATGCTGGCTTACGGTAGATTGCGAGAGATGCAGCTCTTCGCCAGCGCGAGTAAATCCGCCCGCGGCGACGGCGGCGTGAAAGACGCGAAGCTGATGAAGATCCATCGTGTTTTCCGATTCCGGAAATTGGATCAATCTATTTTGAACACACTCCCGGGCGTTGTAAAGTCGGGGTGGTAGGGACCGGAAACGCCTATCGAGGACCATATGAAACGACGAGATGCTCTGAAGACTCTGCTGGCCGCTGTCCCGGCGTCAAAGCTCGCCGCGGCATCGATCGCGGAAACTCACGGTTTCAAGCTCGGAATTATCAGCGACGAAATCACGGAAGAACTCGATCAGGCCGCCGATTTCATCGCCAGCTACGGCCTGCATTGGGCCGAACTGCGGCAGATGTGGGGCAAGAATCTGATGAACTCGCCCCAGCAAGATCTGGACCGCGCCAAAAAGGTGCTGGACGCCCGCAAGATTCAGGTGAGCGTCATCGCCTCGCCGATTTTCAAATGGAATCTGCCGCAAATGCCCGCCAAAAGCAACGAAAAACGGGACGAGTACAAGGCGAATTTCGTCGAATCGGACGCCGATCCGCTGCTTGAAAAATCGTTCCGGCTGGCGCGTTTTTTCGGCACGAATAAAGTCCGCATCTTCAGCTACTGGCGCGTGGCGGACCCGGAGAAAGCGTATCCGATGGTGGCCGAGCGGCTGCGTAAAGCCGCTCAGCTTGCCGCGAAAAACGACATCCAGCTTGTGCTCGAAAACGAGATGACCTGCAACGTGGGAACGGGCAAGGAATTGGGCCGGATCATCAGGGACATCAATTCGCGGCACCTGCGCGGCAACTGGGATCCGGGCAACGCCACCGAGCTCGGCGAAATTCCCTACCCGGACGGCTACCAGGCGGTGCGCGGCCTGTTCACGCACATGCATATTAAGGATTCGCGAAAGGACGCGCCAAGCGGCAAGCTCGTATGGGCGCCGGTGGGCGGCGGAATCATCGATTTCAAGGGGCAGTTCGCCGCGCTGCGCAAGGATCGTTATGACGGGACAATGTCGCTGGAAACGCATTACCGCCGTCCGGATGGAAACAAACTCGAGAGCACGCGCGAGTCTCTCGAAGGTCTGCTGAAGGTGATCTAAGCAGAGGAGTTTGAGTATGGAAAGTAATCGCCGCGATTTCATAAAAACCGGCGCGGCTTTCGCCGCCGCCATCCAAGGATCCAATGTTCTGGGCGCCAATGATCGCATCCGCGTCGCCGTCATCGGCCTGCGCGGCCGCGGCCACGATCATTTAAAGGAGTTCCACAAAATCGACGGCGTCGAGGTCGCCGCGGTGTGCGATATCGACGAAAACGTGATGGCGCAGCGGCTCGCCGACATGGAAAAGATGGGCATGGCAAAGCCCAGGACGTACATCGACGCCCGCAAGCTGCTGGAGGATAAATCGATCGACGCGGTGTCGATCGCCACGCCGAATCACTGGCACTCGCTGCTGGGGATCTGGGCCTGCCAGGCGGGCAAGGATGCCTATGTCGAAAAGCCGTGCTCGCATAACTGGTATGAAGGAAAGCAGCTCGCCGCCGCGGTTAAACGCTACAACCGGATCGTGCAGCACGGCACCCAAAGCCGCTCCAGCACAGCCGCGATCGAAGCGATCGGTCATCTGCGAAACGGCTTGATCGGCGAAGTTTATCTGTCGCGTGGGCTGTGCTACAAATGGCGCGATACGATCGGCCGCCAGCCGAGGCAGGCGGTTCCGGCGGGCGTGCACTACGATTTGTGGCTGGGGCCGGCGCCGGACCGCGGCTTCACGTTGAACCGCTTCCATTACAACTGGCACTGGTTCTGGGACACCGGCAATGGCGACATCGGCAATCAGGGAATTCATGAAATGGATACCGCGCGCTGGGGGCTCGGCGTGAAGTGGCCGACCAAGATCTCCGCCATCGGAGGGCACGTCATGTTCGATGACGATCAGGAAACGCCGAACATCCTGAACGCCGTCTTCGAATTCAACGAGGGCGGCAATCGCAAGATCCTCGAATTCGAAGTTCGACACTGGATCACCAATCACGAAGCCGCGATCGGGACGTGGGGGAAAAGCGCGCTGCCGCCGGCGGGCCTGGCCGACGCGAAACCGGCGCCGGCCAAACCGAACTCCCCGGCAAGCCTGGGACCGGTGAGCGGCAAGCCGGCCACGATCGGCAATCTTTATTACGGTCCGAAGGGCTATCTGGCGATTGAGGAGTATACGCGCTATAAATCTTTCCTCGGCGATCGCGCAGAACCGGGACCGGCCGGCGAAGGCAAGGAGACGAATTTCCAGAACTGGGTCGATTGCCTGCGCAGCCGCGATGCATCGAAGCTGAACGCGCCGATCGAGGAAGGCTATATTTCCGCGGCGCTGGTCCATCTGGCCAACGTGTCCTATAGGCTCGGACGAACGCTGCATTTCGATCCGCAATCCGAGCAGGTCATCGGCGACGAGGAAGCCAACCGTCTGCTGCGCGATGAAGATCGCGGCTATCGCAAGGGATTCGAGATTCCCAGGATCGAAGGCTAGCGCCGGCCAGGCCGATTGCGGACAGAGTCCAGTGCCTCAGGAACGGGCCGCGCCGCGGATCACCTCGGCGCCTACATAAGGCCGGAGCGCCTCCGGAATCACCACGCTTCCGTCGGCCTGCTGATAATTTTCCACGATCGCGACCCAGGTCCGCCCCACCGCCAGGCCGCTTCCGTTGAGCGTGTGGACAAACTCCGTCTTCTTGCCGGCTCTGGCGCGGATCGATGCCCGCCGCGCCTGAAACGCCTCAAAATTCGAGCAGGAGGAAATCTCTTTATATTCGTTCAAGCCCGGCAGCCAGACCTCCAGGTCGTAGGTTTTGGCCGAGGAAAACCCCATATCGCCGGTCGACAGCACCACGCGCCGGTACGGCAATCCGAGCTTCTCCAGGATCGTTTCGGCGTCGCGCGTTAGCTTTTCCAGATCCTCATAAGACGAATCGGGCCGCGCGAACTTCACCAGCTCGACCTTTTGAAACTGGTGCTGGCGGATAATCCCGCGCACATCCCGGCCATACGATCCCGCTTCGCTGCGGAAACAGGGCGTGTAGGCGCAAAAGGAGATGGGCAGAGCGTCCATGTCGAGAATTTCGCCGCGATAGAGATTGGTCACCGGCACTTCCGCGGTCGGAATCAGAAAATAATCCGTGCCTTCGAGCTTAAAAAGATCCGCGGCGAACTTGGGCAGTTGCCCGGTTCCGTACAGGCTCGCCGGATTGACCAGGAACGGCGGCAGCACCTCGCGATAGCCATGCTCGTTGGTGTGCACGTCGAGGAAAAAATTGATCAACGCGCGTTCCAGTTTGGCGCCCAGGTCGAAATACACGGCGAATCGCGCTCCGGTGACTTTCGCGGCGCGCTCGAAATCGAGGATGCCAAGCTCGGGTCCGAGATCCCAGTGCGGCTTGGGTTGAAAATCGAATTTACGGGGCTCGCCCCAGCGTTTGATCTCGACGTTTTCCTCCGCGCCCTTTCCGGTGGGAACGGATTCATGGGGCAGGTTTGGAACGCCGGCCAGCAACTGCTTGAACTGCTCGTCGAGGGCGGCGGCCTTCGATTCAAGCTCGGCCGCGCGAGCCCGCTTTTCGCGCACCGCTTCCTGGCGCGCGGTGGTATCGGCGCCGGCCTTGCGCTGCTCGGCGATTTCCCGGCTGGCGGCGTTCAACTGCGCCTTGAGCTGCTCGGATTCGGTGATGGCGGCGCGCCGCTCGGCATCGATGCGCCGGAACTCCTCCGGCAGCGAGTAGCCGCGATCCGCCAGCCGCTTGGCGATCGCCTCCAGATTGTTCCTGAAAAAAGAAAGATCGTACATGAATACGGGCCGCCGGCCGTTTTACGCCGCCCGGACCGCTAGCGTTTCTCGATATCGACCCACTTCTGCCCGACGGGCGCGCCCGTATACTCCGCCCGCGGCCGGATCAGACGATTGTTGTGATACTGCTCGAGCACGTGCGCGGTCCAGCCCGC
>JAJPHS010000147.1 GCA_021325175.1 Terriglobia bacterium | reverse complement strand
GGCAGCAGCAGGATGATCACCACCGCGCCCGGCGAAAGCACCCATCCGGCCTGCTCCGCCGTGTAGCCCATCAGCGTCTGCACCATCTGCGGCAGCAGCACCGTCGCGCCGAACAGCGCCGCGCCCAGCATGAACATCAGCACGCAGGAGACCGCGAAATTTCGATTGCGGAACAATCGAACATCGATCACCGGATTGTCGTGAAAGTATTCCCAGATCAGCGCGGAGATGATGCCGCCCGCGGCCAGAATCGAAAACACCAGAATGAAATTCGAAGCCAGCCAGTCCTCACGCTGCCCCTTATCGAGCACCACCTGCGCCGAGCCGAGCCCGATCGCGATCAATCCCAGGCCGACATAATCGACCTTTCCCGCGCGTTCCCGCATCGTTTTTAAGAACGGCGGATCCTCCACCAGCCGCGAAGTCAAAATGAGCGAGGCGATGGCCACCGGAACATTGATGAAGAAAATCCAGCGCCAGTCGAAGTTGTCGGTGATGTATCCGCCCAGAGTCGGGCCGATCGCCGGCGCCAGAACCACGGCCATGCCGTAAATGGCGAAGGCCATGCCGCGTTTCCGCGGCGGAAAAGTGTCGGCGAGGATCGCCTGCTCGCTCGGCGCCAGACCGCCGCCGCCCAGTCCCTGCAAAACACGGAAAAACACCAGCCAGGAAAGGTTCGGCGCCAGGCCGCATAAAAACGAGCTGATGCCGAACAGCACCACGCAGGTCATGTAAAAGCGCTTTCGTCCGAACCGCGTCGCCAGCCACGCGCTGATCGGGAGAATCACCGCGTTGGCCACCAGATACGAACTCAGCACCCACGTGCTCTCATCCGTCCCCGCCGAAAGGCTCCCTGCCATGTGCGGCAGCGCGACATTGGCGATGCTGGTGTCGAGCACTTCCATGAACGTCGCCATGGTCACCACCAACGCGATGACCCACGGGTTGTGCTTCGGCTGCCAGCGCGCCTCGGCGGGCGAAGCGGGCAAAATCTCAGTCGCCGCGCTCATTGCACCTCAACCGCCGGCGCCACCGACATCCCCGGCCGCAGCAGATGATCGTCGTTCTGCCCTGGATCAAGACCGATCCGCACTGGAATCCGCTGCACGACTTTCACGAAATTTCCGGTCGCGTTCTCCGGCGGCAGCAAACTCATCCGGGCGCCGCTCGCCCCGGCGAACCGCAAAATATGGCCCTTGTATTCCCGATCGTAAGCGTCTACTTTGATCGTCACCGGCTGGCCGGGCTTCATGCGGCGCAATTGCGTCTCCTTGAAATTCGCCGTGATCCACACGCTTTCGAGCGGCACAATGGCCATCAACTGCTGCCCGGCCGAAACATTATTTCCGGGCTCGACGTTCTTCTTGCCCACCACGCCGCTCACCGGAGCGTAAATGGTCGTGTATTGCAGATTCAATTCGGCCTGCTCGACCGCCGTCTTATATTGTTCGACCTTGGCGGCCGCCGACTGCGCGCGCGCCTCCTGCGCCTTGACCTGCTGCGGCCCCGTCATCGCGGCCTGGATCTGCGCGTCGGCCTGCGCCACGCGAGCCCTGGCCTGCTCCACCGATTTTTCCGCGGCCGAAATATTGTCGCGAGCTTCATTCACCTGCGCCTTCTGCGCATCCACCGTCGCGCGCGCCGCGACTTCGGCGCTCACCGCCTGATCGTAGACCTGTTTGGAAATCTCGTCCTTATCGACCAGCACTTTGTAGCGCGCCACATCCTGCGCCGCCCGGGTATCGTTGGCGATCGCCACGCGGACGTTCGCCTCGGCGGTCTCCAGCCGCGCCCGCGCCGCGCTCAGTTGCTGTTTTGCCGCCGCCATCGCCGCCTCCGCATCCGCCTTCGCCGATCGCGCTCCGAGCAGCGTGCTCGATGTGGTCGCCGACAGGATCGGCACGTCGGTGCGCGAGCTGTTCAGCGACGCCATCGCATCGGCCAGATCCGCTTTCGCCTTTTCGAGCGCAATCTCGAAATCCTTGGGGTCGAGCTTCACCAGCACGTCGCCCGCTTTCACCGCCTGCTCGTCTTCAACGGCAACCTGGAGCACGTGGCCGGTCACGCGCGAGCTGATCGTGTAGATCTGCCCGTCCACCTGCGCGTCGTCGGTCGTCTCGAACCGCTGCGAGTCCTTCCAGTACAGATATCCCGCCGCCGCCGCGGCCCCCAAAATAATGACAAAAACAATCCGGAATACAATTGTTCTAGCGCTCGTCCTGGTCCGGACCACCGTATGGACTTCCTGTTCGACGGCCATCTATTTGCCTCCCATGAACTCTTTCAAACTCGTTTCCGCCTCGCCGACGGCGCGCGCAAGGGAAACCTTGGCGACGTTATGCAGGTAAATCGCCGAGATCAGCGACTCATTGGCCGCCGCCACCGAATCCTGCGCCTGCACGACCTCCAGATTGTCGGCGACGCCCGCCGAGAAGCGGTCGCGAGCCTGCGCGAGCGTCTGATTGGCGAGACTCAAATTGTCCTGCGCTACGCTAACCTGATCCGCCGCCGTTTTCAAATCGAGCAGCGCCGTGCGGATCTGGTAGCCGATCTGCGCTTCCAGATTCGCCAGCTCGTCCTTGCGCTGCTTGATCACGGCGTCGGCCTGCTCGATGTCAGCCCGAATCCGGCCCGCATCGAAAATATTGAAGCGCACGCCTCCGCTGACCGTGAACACGCCGTGCGAACTGTTCGGCGCGACGCCGATCGCGCCGTAATCCGCATCCACTTGCGCCGCGGGATATCGTTCGGCCACCGCCGCTTCCCGCGCCGTTTCCGCCGCGCGGACCTGGAGCATCGCGCTTTGATAATCGGCGCGATTTTTGTGCGCGCGCTCGATCGCCTGCCGGGGCGTCATCGCCTCCAGCGGAACGTAAGGCGCGGTGTCGGCCAGCTCGAAGGACTGCCCATCCGGCAGGCCGATCACCCGCCCCAGCGCCAGCTTGTCTTTGTCCAGTTGATTCGCCGCCGCGAGCAGTTGCTGCTGGCGCGTTCTTAATTCCACCTGCGCGCGCAACTCGTCGATGGCCGGCGAAACTCCCGCCTGATGCTGATCGCGCGCCCGGTTGTACAGAGCCTGCGCCGTATCGACCTCGGCTTGCGCCGCGCTCACTCTCGCGCCGTCAGCGATAATCGCCAAATACGCGGACGCGACTGCCTGCACCACCAGATCGCGCGCGTCCTTCACCGAAAGCTCCGCCGCCCGCTCGCTTTGTATCGCCGATTGCCGGTTCTTGATCGAGGTCCAGTCGAAAATTTTCTGCGAAAGCGAGGCCTGCGCGTCGAAATAATGGAACGGCCCGATCACCGACGGCACGCCCGGGAAGTGAAAACCGAACGACGCCAGATCAATCTGCTGCTCGGTTTCAATCACCTGGCCCCCGACAGTGGGCAGAAGCGCCGCGAGCGCGCGCCGCCTTTCAATCGAGGCGATCCGCGATCCGGTTTGCGTCACCAGCAAACCGAGATTGTTTCGCAGCCCGCGATCGAGCGCATCCTGAAGTGATAAACGCAGCGACGTCGCCGGCTGCGCCGCCGCCACGCTGCCCTGAAAATTTCCCCCCGCCTGCGGCAGCATCAGCCCTCCCTGCGGAACGCTGGCCGGAGCCGTCGCTGGCGCGGGCGGCATGGCCGGACCTTGCGCGTAACCAAGCTCCGCACACACAACCAGCGCGGCAAACACAAACGCCAAAATGTTCATTTCGACCCGCCTGTGATCTGATCCACCACTTCGCGGACGAGCAATCCTCCGCTCAAAAACGTCGCTCCCCCGCGGTGCATCTTGCGCAATAACTTCTCACCAGATTCATCGATGAATGTAACTCCCCGAAGATCCACCAAAATGTTCTTATCCCGCCGCGCGCGCCAGCAATCCTCCAATTCGCGCACCCACTCAGCCGCTAACCGCCCGTTGACCTGCAACACCGTTCGTCCATCGATCCGGTCAAACCGAGCCAGCATCATAGAAGCACGTACTCACAATGCACGTCCACAGCCGAAGTAAGTGGTTTATTTACAGTGCGGCGTCGCCCGTAACTGCCGAAATAGCGGCAAAAGCCGAAATACCGGCACTAACTCTGGCCGCTGGAGCTTCTGGTAATGCCGAGCTTCGCCATGCGCGATTGAAGCGTGCTGCGTTTCAACCCGAGCAGGGCCGCCGCGCCTTTCGAGCCTCCGATCACTCCGTTCGTCGCGCGAAGCGCCTCCAAAATGTGCCGCCGCTCGGCGTCGGCCATGGACGTGACGGCAGGAATCGCGGCGCCATCGAATCCAGACTCGAACGCGTCGCGCGGGATATAAAGCCGCCGGCCTCCGGTGAGAATCACGCTGCGCTCCAGTACGTTGCGCAGTTCGCGGATATTGCCGGGCCAGGAATAATTTTTCAAGGCCTCCATCGCCTCCGAGGGGATGGCATCGATCTGCTTGCCCATGCGCGTGGCGAACTCCTGGACAAAATAACGGGCCAGCATCGGGATATCCTCGCGGCGCTCGCGCAGCGGCGGGATCGTGATCGGAAAGACGTTCAGGCGATAAAACAAATCCGTCCGAAAAAGTTTTTCCTGCACCAGCGCGCGAAGATCGCGATTGGTCGCCACCAGCAGGCGAAAATCGGAGTGCAGCGTGCGCGCGCCGCCCAGCCGCTCGAACTGCCCGTCCTGCAAAATTCGCAGCAATTTTGGCTGCAATTCGAGCGGTAATTCGCCAATTTCGTCCAAAAACAGCGTTCCCCCGTGCGCCAGCTCGAAGCGGCCGATGCGCCGCGTAATCGCGCCGGTGAAGGCGCCCTTTTCGTGGCCGAGCAGCTCGCTTTCAAGCAGCGGCGGCGGGATCGCCGCGCAGTTCAGCTTCACGAAGGTCCCCTGGCCGCGGCGGCTCGCCTGATGAATCGCGCGCGCGGCCAGCTCCTTGCCGGTGCCGGTTTCGCCCTGGATCAGAACCGTGGAATCGGTCGGACCCGCGGTGGCGATCTGCTTTAAAACCTTGCGGATCGCCGGGCTGGAGCCGATCATCTCATCCAAACGATATTCTTCCCGGATCTCCTGTTCCAAATAAATTTTTTCGTCTTCAATCTTTCGCCGGAGCTCGCGGATTTCCTCAAAAGCGAGCGCGTTATCGACCGCAATCGTCACGTGCCGCGCGATGTGCTCCATCAGCTCGCGATCTTCGGCGCCGTAGGCATCGCCCGCTCGCGATCCGAACGAAAGGCAGCCGTAGTTCCGGCCCTCGCGCGTCAAAGGAACCCAGAATCCGCTGCGGATTTCGAATTTGCGGAACGTCTCCATTAAATCCGGCCGGAAGCGCGTTTCCCGTGTGACATCCGCGCAATAAAGCGCAGACTTTCTTTCGAGTACGATCTCCAGCGGGCTGCCTTCCACCGGAAGATCGATGCCGATCGGAGCGTTTTTCGCCAGATCCCCGGCCAGGGCCTCGATGCGCACCGTTTCTCTGGCCGCGTCGTAACGCACCAGGGCCAGATAATCGAAGCCAATCAGCGCGCGTAGCGATCCCCACAGCGTCTCCAGCAGCGCGCCGTAGTCGCGGCAGGCGACGAACGCTTCGGAAATTTCCAGGAGAGCGCGATAACGCAGATCACTGGCTGAAGGCGGCACTATTTTTTATCTTAGACTGCCCGATCCCGCCGCCGGATTTTATAATAAGACCCAGGTGTTTTTCCGAGTGTCCCGATGGCTCAGCCTCGTGACCGGGGTCTTCGTATTGAATTTGCAGGCCGGGGCGGATTTCTCCATCTCCGGGCGCGTCGTGGATGAGGACCATACCGGCGTAGCCGCGGCTCGGATTACGTTTCAATCCGCCAGTGGCGAAACGCAGAGCACCGTTTCGGATCCGACCGGCGCCTTTACGCTCGATTTACCGCCGGGCCAGTATCGCGCGCGCGTCGAGCACGACGGCTATTTTCCGTTGAAGGATTTTCCGGTCGACATCTCCGAGGATACGGGGGAAGTTCACCTCACGCTGAATCATGAGCGGGAAGTTTTTCAGTCGATGGATGTTTCGGCGTCCTCGGGCGGCGTCGACGTGGACAAAACGGCGGCCGAAAAGCAGCTCACGGCGGCGCAGATCATCGACATCCCGTACACGCCGACGCGCGATTTGCGGGCGGCGCTGCCGCTGATTCCCGGCGTGCTTCAGGATTCGGCCGGCCAACTCCATTTCGATGGCGGCGCGGAAAATCAGACGCTTTATCTTCTGGATGGATTCAACTTCAGCAATCCGCTGACGGGGAAGCTGGACGCCATCGTGAGCGTGGAGGCGGTGAGAACGCTTGATTGGATCAGCGGGCGCTATTCTCCCGAATTCGGCAAAGGCTCCGGCGGCGCGCTGGATGTGCGCACCGATATGGGCGACGATCCGTGGCGCTATTCGGCCACCAATTTCGTGCCCGGCTTCAATACTCAGGGCGGCTTTCGCCTGGGGACGTATGCGCCGCGCTTCAATCTCACCGGTCCTATCCGGAAGAATCGCGCCTGGTTTTCCGAGCACGCCGATTTCGATTACAGCCAGCCGTTTGTTCCCGGATTGCCGAACGGCCAGAATCACACCCAATATTTTCAGGCGAGCAATCTGGCCCGCGCGCAAGTGAACCTCACGCCCTCCAATATTTTGTTCGCCGATTTTTTGATGAACTACCGCTTCGCGCCGGAAACCGGCCTGGATGTGCTCGATCCGCTTTCCACCACCACCGATCAGCGCTCGCGCACCTGGTTTTTCAGCGCGAAGGATCAGATTTACCTAACGCGCGGGATGCTGGTTGAATTCGGCATCGCCGAGGATCGCAATTTTCTCCGCGTCATTCCGCAGGGCGACGCATTTTACGACATTTCTCCCTTCGGAAAAAGCGGCAACTACTATGCGGATTCGACTCAGAAAGCGAGCCGCGCTCAATTTCTCGCGAACTTATTTCTGCCGGCGGTCGAGCGCGCCGGACATCACCAATGGAAAGCCGGCGTCGACCTCGACCGGCTGAATTACTGGCAGCAGTTCGCGCGTACCGGAATCAATATTTATGATCAGACCGGCGCGCTGGTTCGGCAGACGATTTTCGAAGGAAGCGGAACGGCGTCGCGGCCCAGCGCCGAAGCCTCCTGGTACGTGATGGACGATTGGAAAGCGCGCGAAAACGTGATGGTGGAGTACGGCGTTCGCCAGGATTGGGACGAGCTGCTGCACCGCGCCGCATTTTCGCCGCGCGTTTCCGCCGCCTGGTCGCCGTTTGCTTGGCGAAACACGAAATTCAGCGCCGGCTACGCCATTCTGCGCGACGCCACGCCGCTGGCCCTGTTCGTCCGGCCGGAGGATCAATATTCGATCAACTATTTCTTCAATCCGCCCATGCCAGCCGTGGTCAATCGCTTCGAAATTCCAGACTCGCGGCTGAATTTCCCCGAATTTCAGAGCTGGACAGCCGGCATCGAACAGCGTTTGCCGGGCAAAATCGAAGTGAAATTGGACGGGGTCCACAAGCGCGGCAGAGACGGACTGGTCTATGTACCGGGCGCGGCGCCGGGCGTCTTCGATCTCACTAACGCGCAGCGCACTTCCTACGACGCCGGCGAAGTTACCCTGAGTCAGCATTTCGGCGCCGGCTATCAATGGATGGCAAGCTACACCCGTTCGCGCGGATGGTCGAATGAGGTGCTCGACTTGAATGTCGATCAGCCGTTGATGGTCACCGACAATGCCGGCCGCGTGAGTTGGGATACGCCGAACCGGCTGGTCGCCTGGGCGTACCTTCCGACGAAATGGCGGAATTGGGCGGTGGCGCTTTCGACGGAAGCGCGTAGCGGCTTCCCGTATTCGGTGGTGAACGGCGATGGCGTCATCGTGGGAGCGGTAAACTCCGGCCGCTATCCCATGTTTTTCACCTTCAATCTTCATCCGGAGTGGAAATTTACCGCGTTCGGCCGCCGCTGGGCGCTGCGCGGGGGGTTGAACAACCTGACCAATCACATCAATCCGACGGTTGTGCAGACCATTCCAGGCATGCCTCCTGTGTTTCTGGGGAGCGAAGGCCGGCATTTCGTGGTGCGGATTCGCTGGCTGGGAAAGGCGAATTGAACGAAGCCCCGGCATATTGAACCAACCGAGGCCGGATGCGCGCCGCGGCGGGTTCTCCATTAAACTATCAATCAAATGAAGATCAGCCGGCGCGGTTTCATCGCGGGCGTGACGGCGAGCGCGCTGGATGCTCAAAACTCGAATACGCTTGCCTACATCGGGACCTATACGGGCGCGAAGAGCAAGGGAATTTACGCCGCGACGTACGCCGGCGGCGCGCTGAGCGGTATCGAGCTGGCGGCGGAAACGCCGAGCCCGTCGTTTCTCGCGCTCCATCCGAACCGGCGATTTCTGTATGCAGTGAACGAAATCAACAATTATCGGGGCGGATCCGCCGGAAGCGCCAGCGCGTTTTCCATCGAAGCCGGCGGCAAGCTGAAACTGCTGAACACGGTTTCTTCCGGCGGACCGGGACCATGTCATCTGGCGGTGGATCCCAGCGGCCGGTGCGTTTGCGTCGCCAACTACGCCGGCGGCAGCGTGGCCGTGCTGCCGGTGGACCGCGGCGGCGCCTTGCGCGAAGCCTCCGATTTTCGCCAGCACAGCGGATCGAGCGTAAACAAAGCTCGCCAGAGCGCGGCGCACGCGCACGAGGCGGCGATTTCTCCGGACGGCGGTTTCCTTTACGTCCCCGATCTCGGCCTGGATCAGATTCTGATTTATACCCTCGACGCCGATCGCGGAAAGCTTACGGACCGCCGCGCGGTGAAAACGCCTCCGGGTTCCGGCCCGCGCCACATCGCGTTTCATCCCGGCGGCCATTTCGCGTATGCGCTGTGCGAAATGGGCGGGCTGGTGGTCGCCTTCCATTACGAGGAAGCAACCGGCGGCCTCGATCCGTTTCAAACTATTTCGACTCTGCCTAAGGATTTCCAGGGCGCCAATGGCTCGGCCGAAATTCAGATCCATCCGAACGGACATTTTCTGTATGCGTCGAATCGCGGTCCGAACACGATCGCGGCGTTTCGCTTCGACGCCGACGGCGCGCTGCGCGCGATCGGCCAAACGCCGACACAAGGCAAGACGCCGCGCGACTTCGTGATCGACGCGAGCGGAAAATTTCTGCTGGCGGCCAATCAGGATTCAGACAACATCGTCAGCTTTGCGATCGGCGCGGACGGGATGCTCGTGCCGGCCAATCGCGTGGCGAGCTGCGCGTCGCCGGTCTGCATCGTATTTCGCGGATAAAGGATCATCGCTGCACGCGGCCCGAGCTTTCGCCGCGCATCAGCGCTTCCACTTCGCTCAGGGAAATGCGCGCGAAGTCGCCGGGAATGGAGTGCTTCAGACAGCTTGCGGCAACTCCGAACTCCACGGCGTCGCGCGGGTTTGAAAATTTTTGCAAGCCGTAGATCAACCCCGCCGCGAAGCAATCGCCCGCGCCGACGCGATCGACGATGTGGGTAATCTCGTAGGCGCGGCTCACAAAGAAATCCTGGCCGTTGTTCAAGCAAGCCGACCATCCGTTGTGCGACGCGCTATGCGATTCCCGCAGCGTAATCGCGATCGCCTTCAGGTTCGGAAACGCCGCCAGCACGCGCCGCGTGAGCTTTTCGTACTGGCCGCGATCGAGCCTGCCCGCGCGCGGATCGACCCCGGCGTCCATGCCCAGCGCGGTTTGTACGTCTTCCTCGTTCGCAATCGCGATGGTTGCGGATCGCAGCAGCTCCGGCATCACTTCAGGCGCGGATTTGCCCCACTTCCACAGATTTTTTCGATAATTCAGATCGCAGGAAACGGTGATGCCGCGCGCGGCCGCGGCCCGCACCGCTTCAAGCGCCAGCGCCGCGGCGGACCCGCTGATCGCCGGCGTGACGCCCGTGATGTGAAACCAGCCGGCGCCGCGAAACACCGCTTCCCAATCGATAGCGCCCGGCTGGGCCAGAGCGATCGCGCTGCGATCGCGATCATATACGACCTTCGACGGCCGCTGATTCGCGCCGGGCTCGACGAAATAGACTCCGAGCCGTCCTTTGGTGAAAACGATATGGGAGGTGTCAACGCCGAATCGGCGCAGCTCGCCGACCACTGCGTCCGCCAGCGGATTCTGCTCCGGCAGCACCGTCACATACGACGCGGGCAAGCCGAGCGAGGCGAGCGCGACCGCGACATTGGCCTCCGCGCCTCCGAAGGTCGCGCACAGCATCGGAGTTTGCAGCAGCCTCTCAAATCCGGGCGCGCTCAGGCGCAGCATGATCTCGCCGAAAGCGACCGCCGGTTTAAGCACGAGCCTCCCCAATCCGCGCAATGAACTCCCTGGCGATTTTTGTGATCGCGGCGTAGTCGCCGTTTTTCGCCGGGGCGGTCAAGTTGCCGCCGACGCCGACCGCGACGCATCCGGCCTTGATCCACGCCGCGACATTGTCGAGCGAAACACCCCCGGTCGGCATCAGGGGAGCTTGCGGCAGCGGCGCCCGCACGGCTTTGACGAATTCGGGTCCGAGCGCCTCGCCGGGAAACAGCTTGATCATGCCCGCGCCGCATTCCATCGCCTCGACGATCTCGCGCAGCGTCATCGCGCCGGGCAAATAAGGAACCTGATAACGATTGCAGAGACGCGCGGTGGCCGGATGGAGCGACGGGCTGACAATGTACTGCGCTCCGGCGAGAGTCGCGATGCGCGCGGTTTCCGGATCGAGCACGGTGCCGGCGCCGGCCAGGATGCGGTTCGATCGCGCCAGGCGTTCGATAACCGATGCCGCGCCGGGCGTGGTAAAGGCAATCTCGATGGCCGCGACGCCGCCCTCGGCGCAGGCTTCCGCGATCCGTTCCGCCTGCGCCGGGCTTTCGGCGCGAACCACGGCCACAAGTCCGGAATCGGCGATGTTCCGCAAAACGTCCCAGGCTCGCATGCTTCCTTAGCAGTATACGTGTTGACGGTTCCAGCGGCCTCAGGTTCGCGACAACGCGGTCAAGGCCGCCAGAACTTCCGCGCTGTGGCCGCTGGGGCTGACGCCGATCCATTCCTTTGCGATTTTGCCTTGCGGATCGATTAAGAATGTGTTGCGCGCCGCGATTTTCGTGACGACCAGGTTCATCAGCGATCCGTATTGGCGCGAAATGGTCTTTCCCGTATCGGCGATCAGCTTGAACGTCAAACTCTGCTCGGCGCAAAACTGCTGATGGCTGCGGGTGGAATCGACGCTCACGCCGAGGATCACCGCGTTGGCCGCTTCATATTTGGCGAGATCGCGCTGGAAGTTGTGCGCTTCGATGGTGCAGCCGCTGGTGCCGTCTTTGGGATAAAAATACAGGACCACCCAGCGCCCGCGAAAATCCCGGAGTGACACGGGCGAGCCATCTTGCGAGGGCGCGGTGAAATCCGGCGCCGTTTCGCCGGCGCGCGGAGGCGTTCCCTTGCCGGCGCGGCTCCACGCGGCCAGCGCCGCCGCGCCGGCGATGAGAACCACGGCGATCAGGATCGCAATTTTCATACTATTTAGTGTAGTGCGGACGTTTTTTCACGTCGATATGGACGCTTTTTTCGTGTCGGTGGAAGAACTGTTCGATGCGTCGCTGAAGGGCAAGCCGGTGGTGGTCGGCGGGCGCGCCAACGAACGCGGCGTGGTCTCGGCGGCTTCTTACGCGGCGCGAAAATTCGGCGTTCATTCGGCGATGCCGCTGCGCACCGCCTATAGGCTTTGCCCGCAGGCGATCTTCATTGAAGGCCATCGCGACCGGTATCTCGAATATTCGCGACGCGTTTTCGCCGTGCTCGCAAAATTCTCGCCGCGCGTCGAAATGGCCTCGATCGATGAGGCATATCTGGATTTGACAGGAACCGAACGGCTGCATGGCCCGCCGCTGGAGGCGGCTTCGAGGCTGCACGACGCGGTGAAGCGCGAAACGGATTTGAATTGTTCGATCGGCGCGGCGACATCGCGGCTGGTGGCGAAAATCGCTTCGGATCAGGCCAAGCCGAATGGCGTTCTATGGATCGTTCCGGGAAAAGAGGCGGATTTTCTGGCGCCGCTCGAAGTGCGAAAAATTCCGGGCGTCGGCAAGGTGACCGAAAAGAATCTGCATGCCTGCGGGATTCGCAAGATCGGCGATCTGGCGGGCCTCGATGACGAATTTTTGGAACAACGTTTCGGCCGGTGGGGACTGGCGCTCGCCGGAAAATCGCGCGGCGAAGACGCTGGCGGCTGGTTCGATCACGAAATCGGCGAAAGCGGCGTGAAATCGATCAGCCATGAGAACACGTTCGCGGTAGATACGGCGGATCGGGCGGCTCTTGATGCGATGCTGGTGCGGTTGTCGGAGATGGTGGCGCGGCGGCTGCGGGATTATCGGCTGTACGCGCGAACGGTGCAAATCAAGCTTCGCTATTCGGATTTTTCGACGTTCACGCGGTCGCGCACGCTGCCGCACGCGACGCAGATCGATACGGAACTCGCCGCAGCGGCGCGGGATCTGTTTCACAAGGCGTGGTCGGGCAAGGCGATCCGCCTGCTGGGAGTTTATGCGCAGCAGCTTGAGCCGGAAGAAGGCCAGACCAGCCTTCTTGAAGAAGAAAAAACCGAACGCTGGCGCAAGACCCTGAAAGCAGTCGATCGGCTGCGCGATAAATACGGGGATTCCACGGTTTCGCTCGCGGCGGGATTGAAGGCGGGATTCCGCGCGAGGGTGCACGAGAATCCGGAGAATTTACCGGGAAAAGCTCCACCGAAGAAATAGGCGGATTTTAGCGCTTGAGCTGGGCCGCCGAGACATCGGCAATCTGCTCGCACGTGGCGAACCAGACGCCGGGTTTGCTTTTAATATAGGCGACCAGTTTTTCGAACTGCGCGATGCGCGAGCGGTGGCCGCTGACGAAGGGATGCATGGTCAACAGGAACATCGTGTGTTCCTGATAGGCGCCGTCGAATTCGGCTTTGTAGATCTCGAATACTTCGTTATCGCCCATGCGATGATACGCCGAGCTGGGACGGTCATAGCTGTAGTAGCTGTAGTCGTCGAGAATCCATTCGACCGGTAGTTCCACCAGGTTGATGGGCTGACCCTCGGCGATGATTTGATACGGACGATCGTCGCCCATGAGGCTCGAATCGTATTTCAAGCCGAGGTCGCGGATGATGGACAGCGTCTCCGGCGTGAAATCCCAGCTTGGCGTGCGGAGGCCGGCAGGCTTGTGGCCCAAGCGCTGCACCCAAAAATCATAGGCGCGGCGGGTGAGAGTTCGCTCCTCTTCAGGTTTCAGGTCGGCGATGCGCTCGTGAACCCATCCATGGACGCCGATTTCATGATGCTGGCGCGCCTTGAGAATGGCGTCGATGGTTTCCGGATGAAGCTGCGCGGAAACGGTGGGAATGAAAAATGTTGCCGGGATATTGTTGGCATCGAGAATTTTGAGGATTCGCGGCACGGCGACGCGCGGCCCGTATTCGCCGCGGGAAAGCGGCTGCGGGGAATCGTAGCCGGAGCGCAGCATTCCGCTTTCGGCGTCCATATCAAAGGAAAATGCAACGGCGACACGCGCCCCGTTGGGCCAGGGTTTCGGCGTTAAATCGCGGCCGGCGCGAACTTTATTGACCGTGGCCTGGATCCGTGGATAATCCCAGGTCCACACCGGCGGCTGGGATTGGGCGGCGGCGAGGAATGGCAGTATGGCAACCATTAAGAGTCTCATCTTCCGGCTCCTGATTTCCGTTTTTTATGCTATTCCTGAAACCGTATGCCTTCTGAAGCGGAATTGCAAGCAGAAATCGAACGCCTGCGAGCGGAAAACGAGAAATTGAAGAAACCGTCGCGAGGACAGACGTCATTGAGAGTCAGCGAAAAAGGGGCGCTGTCGGTTTATGGCCTGGGCCGGTTTCCCGTGACCCTGTATCGCGAGCAGTGGGAGAAACTGCTGGGCATGGCAGAGGAAATTCGCGCCTTTATTCGAGAAAACGACGCGGCGCTCAAGAAAAAAGCTCCGCAATGAAGACCAACGCGGCCCGCGCGCTGGATGCGCTGGGCATCGCTTACCAATTGCGCGAGTACGCCGTCGATCCGGACGATCTGGCGGCCGAATCGGTGGCGGCGAAGATCGGGCTGCCGGCCGAGCAGGTTTTTAAGACGCTGGTGCTGCGCGGGGATCGCCACGGGGTGTGCTTCGCCGTGGTTCCCGGAGACGCCGAGGTCGACGAGAAGGCGCTGGCGAAGCTGACCGGCGACCGGCGCGTCGAGATGGTCCCGCTCAAGGACGTGCAGCCGCTTACCGGATACATCCGCGGGGGCGTGACGGCGCTGGCGGCCCGTCGCGAATACCCGGTTTACATCGACGAGACGGCCGAACTGTTCGATGTCATTTCCATTTCCGCCGGCGCGCGGGGCACGCAGATTCTTCTCGCTCCGGCCGATTATATTCGCGCGGTCCACGCCACGCCCGGCGCGATCGCGCGCGAGAAGTTACGCTGAAAGTTAGCGTGCGACGCAAGCCTGAAATCATGAGCCCGGCCGGCTACTGGCCGCAGTTGAGCGCCGCGATCGAGGCCGGCGCGGATGCCGTCTATTTCGGGCTGAAACACTTTTCGGCGCGCGCAAAGGTCGGTTTTACGTTGCGCGAGCTGCCGGACGTGATGCGCGCTTTGCACCGGCGCGGGGTTCGCGGATACCTGACCTTCAACACACTGATTTTCGAGCACGAGCTTGAAGAGGCGGCGCGAACCATCGCGGCGATCGCCGAGGCCGGAGTTGACGCGATGATCGTGCAGGATTACGCCGCGGTGCGAATGGCTCGCCAGATCGCCCCTCAAATGGAACTGCACGCCAGCACGCAGATGAGCATCACCAATGCCGATGGCGTGCGGTTCGCGCAGAGCTTCGGATTGCGGCGCGTGACGCTGGCGCGGGAGCTGTCGCTTGAGGAAGTGCGCTCCATCGCGGAGGAGACCGGCTGCGATCTGGAGATTTTTGTTCACGGCGCGCTCTGCGTCGCGTATTCCGGACAGTGTTTTTCCTCGGAAGCCTGGGGCGGCCGCAGCGCCAATCGCGGGCAGTGCGCGCAGGCGTGCAGACTTCCTTACGAAATGATCGTCGACGGGCGCAGGCAGCCGCTGGCCGACGCGCGCTATCTGCTTTCGCCCGGCGATCTCTACGCGCTGGAACAGATCCCGCGGATTATCGACAGCGGCGTGGCTGCGCTCAAAATCGAAGGCCGGTATAAGGACGCAAAGTACGTGGCGTTGACGACGCAGGCTTATCGCAACGCCGTGGATCAGGCATGGAACGGAGGGTTCGCGGGCGTCGCGCCGGGGGAAAGACTGCAACTCGAGCAGGTTTATTCGCGCGGCTTCGGTCCGTTCTTCATGACCGGGACCAATCATCAGGCTGTGGTGGAGGGCCGCGCTCCGCGGCATCGCGGCGTGCTGATGGGCCGGGTCGCAAGGATCGAAGCGGGCGCAGTTTGGGTGGAAACGGCCGAGGCGCAGCGCATCGCGCCGCTGAAGGCTGGCGATGGGATCGTGTTTGACGCGGCGGATTGGCGGAGTCCGGAAGAGCCGGAAGAGGGCGGTCGCGTTTATGAAGCGGCGGCAAGCGGCAAGCGCGTCGCGCTGCGCTTTGCAAAGGACGCGATTCGCTTCGATCGCGTTCGCGTGGGCGATCGCGTGTGGCGGACGCACGATCCGGATTCGGAGCGCGCCGCGAAACGGTTCCTTGATCCTCCGACGCCGGTGGCCCGGCAGCCTGTTCGCGTCGCGGTCACCGGGCGGGAAGGCGACTTGCTAGAGGCGGAATGGTCGCTCGAAAAACGGCCGGAGATCAGCGTCGTCGTGAAATCCCCGGCGCCGCTCGGAAGGGCGCGGAATCGCGCGCTTACGGCCGAGATGCTGTGCGAGCAGTTCGGGCGCCTGGGCCAGACGCCGTATCAGTTGTCGGCCGTCGAGTACAAAACAAATGAAGCCCTCTTTGTTTCCGTATCGGCTTTGAACCAGATGCGGCGCCAAGCCGTGGAGGCTCTCGAAAAATTACAAACCGGGGTTGCCCCGGCCGGCGTCCGGCCTTTCGAATTTCCGCGAATTGGCGGCCATCCCGCGCCGCCGCCCGGTGCGCCGCGGATTCATGTGCTGGTCCGCACGCCGGAACAACTCGACTCGGCCATCGAGCTTCGCCCGGCGAGCGTGACGCTGGATTATCTCGATCTTTACGGGCTGCGGCCCTCGGTGGAGCGCGTGAAATCCGCCGGACTCGCCGCGCGCGCCGCCAGCCCGCGCGTTCTGAAGCCGGGAGAGCAGCGCATCCTGAACTTCCTGCGAAGCCTGGAGTGCGCCATCCTGATTCGATCGCCCGCGATGATCCAGGCGCTTGCCGGCGTGGAATTGATCGGCGATTTCAGCCTGAACGCGGCCAATTCGCTCGCTGCGGAGATGTACCTGAACCTGGGGCTGACGCGCCTAACGCCGGGGCACGATTTGAACGCCGCGCAGATTACCGAGCTTGCGCGCCGCGCCGGTCCGGATCGGATCGAAGCGATCATGTACCAGCATCTGCCGGTGTTCCATACCGAGCATTGCGTTTTTTGCCGGTTCCTTTCGACTGGGACGAGCTATCGCGACTGCGGGCGGCCCTGCGAAAGACATCGCGTGGAGTTGAAAGATCAAACCGGCCGCGCTCATCCGGTGATGGCCGACGTGGGTTGCCGCAATACCGTATTCGGAGCCGAGGCCCAGGAGGCGACGGCGCATCTTCGCGACTGGCTGAGCGCGGGAATTCGCGATTTTCGCATCGAATTCGCGCATGAATCGGGCGAACAGGCGCGGCGCGTCGTGCAAACGCTTGAGCAGGCGCTTGGCGGCGAACCCGATTTGCGGAAAATCGCGGCGGAGCTGGCCAAGGCCGCGCCGCAGGGCGCCACGCAGGGGAGCCTGTTCGTTCCGCATGGCTATTGCTCGCTGCCGGTGCTTCCATAGACCGGTCTCAAGTTGCGCCTGGATCTGCCGATCATCCCAGCAGCGCGATGTTCGTCGATCATTACGAGATCCTGCAAGTCAGCCCCAACGCCGACGCGGAAACGATCCACCGCATTTATCGCCTTCAGGCGCGCCGGTTTCATCCCGATAATCTCGAAACGGGAGATGCTGAAATTTTCAAAAAGGTGTCGCTTGCCTATGAAGTCTTGAGCGATGCGAAGCGGCGCGAAGCCTACGATCGCGAGTACAGGCAGGTGCGGAAACGCGAAGCGATCGGCGTGGCGGAGCCTCCGCAGTCGCCGCCGCTGGCCAATGAGATGCAGCGCCGCGAAGAAATTCTGCGCCTGCTGTATCGCCGCCGTTTTGCCAGTCCCGATCAGCCGAGCCTGGGTCTTCGCGATCTGGAACTGCTGCTGAACGTGCCGCGGCGGGAGCTGGAGTTCAGCCTGTGGTATCTGAAGGAGTGCGGTTATCTGACGCGGAACGACAGCGCTCGCCACACCATCACGATCAAAGGAGTGCAGTTCACGGAAGCGCTAAACGCCGGCGCGGCGAAGTGGATTGAAACGCCGTAGTTCCACTGTTCCACTTCCTGGAATCTCGCCCGGCGATCCGCGCAGCGGCATTCCTGACGCGGATGAGGGCTGCCTTTAGCGCTCTTTAAAGGCGGATGAGATGGATGCTATGCGACAGCCTGGGTTTCCGGCGCGGCGACCGGGGACGGCTCGGCGGGAAGCAAAACGGTGAAGCGCGTGCCTTCGCCCTCGGTGCTGGCGACATCGATGCGGCCGCCGTGGACCTCGACGATCCAGGCAACGAAGCTCAGGCCCAACCCGAGGCCGGTGACCGATTCCGTCTGCGCGTTGCGAACCCGGTAAAAGCGGTCAAAAATGTGCGGCAGATTCTCGGCCGGTATTCCGACGCCCGTGTCCTCGACGACGATTTGCGCCCAGCCCGGCCCATCGCCGGGACCGATGCGGACGCGCACCGATCCGCCGCGCGGAGTGTACTTGATTGCGTTTGAAAGAAGATTCGAAAGCAGGCGCTCGATCTGGGTGTGGTCGGCGGAAATCACCGCGGGCCCATCGAGATCGGCGGTGAGCAGGACGTCTTTCTCTTCGGCCGGGATTTGAAACTGATCGACGACGTCGCGCGCCAGAACAGCAAGATCGAGGGGAGATTTTTGCAGCACGAGCTGTCCGGATTCGGCTTGAGAAAGAAGCAGCAGCGCGCGCACGATGCTCGATAACTTTTCGACGTCTTCCAAAGCGTTAAGCATCGCTTCGCGATACTGGTCGGGCGTTTCGGCGGTGAACAGCGCGACTTCGAGCTGGCCGCGAATGGCGGTGAGCGGAGTGCGCAGCTCGTGCGAAACGTCGGTGGAGAAACGGCGGATCTGCTCGAAGGATTGATTCAGCCGCGCCGTCATTTTGTTGAAGCTTTCGATGAGGCGGTCGAGCTCGTCGCCGGCGCCGCGCAGCGGAATTTGCAGCGACAGGTTCGATCCGGTAATGGTTTGCGCGGCTTGCGCGACGGAGTTCACCGGCTGGATCGCGCGCCCGGCCAGCACCCATCCGAGCAGGCCGCTGAGCGCGATCATTGCGGGCAGGATGTAAAAGTAATTGCGAGTGAAGTCACTCACCGTCTTGCGCGCCGGCGCAAGCGAGCGGCCGATGGCGAGGAAGTACGGCTGGCGGCTATCCTCGTCGAGAATCTTTCCCGCCTTGACCAGGTAAGGCGTCCCGTCCCGCGACCAGCGAATGCGCGTTTCCGGGCCCGGCAGCGCCAGAACGCGCCGGATATCGTCGAGCGAATCGAGGCCGATTGATTCGTAGGTGTCGTCGTACTGAAGGGCGTTGCCGTTGGCGTCGGTGATCAGATAAATATGCTTCAACCGGCTCACGATGAAGTTGTCCTCGGGATCGGTTTCATCGGCGACCCACACCGGCCGCTGCTTTTCGATCTTCAAATATCCCTTGGCTTCAAACCACTCTTCATCCAGCGCGTCGCGGACGTCGCGCTCCGTTTCAAGCTGCAATGTCTTGTGAAAAACCAGGCCGATCACCACCAGCAGGATGGTGAAAAAGATCACAAAGCTCACCATCAGCCGGAATCGCATCCCGCGCAGGAAATCGACGCGCGGCTTGGGAACAGCGAAGACTCGGGTGAAGCGGGCCATCAGGAGGTTTTTTCGGCGCGTTCCGGCTCATCGAGCATGTAGCCGATGCCGCGCACGGTTTGGATCATTTTCACCGGCCATTTATCGTCGATTTTCGAGCGCAGATGGCGGATATAGACGTCGACAATGTTGGTGAGCCCGTCATAATCCATGTCCCAGACGTGCTCTACGATCATGGTACGGCTTAGCGGGCGTCCGCGGTTGCGCATTAAATATTCGAGGATGCTGAACTCCTTCGGCGCAAGCTCGATATTTTCGCCGGCGCGGGTGACTTTGCGCCGGATGCAGTCAAGCGAAAGCTCGCCCACTTGCAGTCTTTCCGGCGTGGGCTGGCCGCGCCGCAAAAGCACGCGGACGCGCGCCAGAAGCTCGACAAAAGCGAACGGTTTTACCAGATAATCGTCGGCGCCGCCTTCCAGACCCTTGACGCGATCGTCCACCTGATCGCGCGCGCTGAGGATCAGCACCGGCGGGCTGGATTTGCGATTGCGGATTTTTTGCAGAACCGTGAGGCCGTCGATATCGGGCAGGCCGAGGTCCAGAATAATCAGATCGTATTCGGTGGCGTGGACCATATCGACCGCGCGTTGACCATCGCCGGCCACATCGACAGCGTAACCGGCGCTTTCAAGGCCGCGCGATAAAAAGTCGGCGATCCGTTTTTCGTCTTCAACGACGAGGATGCGCATACGCTTACAGTTTAACGGTTATAGAAAGGGGCGATGGTCTACCATGATAAGGTTGCGGCGGACAATTCTTTTTATCTTCGGCACGCGACCGGAAGCGATCAAGCTCGCGGCTTTGATTCGCTATCTCGGCCGCTTTCCCGATCGTTATCGGGTAAAAGTCTGCGTCACCGCGCAGCATCGTGCGATGCTGGACCAAGTTCTGAGCGCCTTCGGCCTCACGCCGGAATACGATCTCGACCTGATGACCCCAGGCCAGACGCTGTTCGAGTCCACTTCGCGAATCATCGCCGGGCTGGAGCGCGTCTTTGACGATTCCAAACCCGATCTCGCCATTGTGCAGGGCGATACGACGACGACTTTCTGCGGCGCGCTGGCGGCGTTCTACGCGCGCGTTCCGGTGGCGCACGTCGAAGCCGGCCTGCGCACCGGCGACCTGGCTCAACCCTTCCCGGAAGAAGCCAATCGCGCGCTGGCCTCGCGAATCGCCGCATTGCATTTCGCTCCGACGGCGACCGCCGCGGCGAATCTTGCCCGGGAAGGAATCACGTCCGGCGTCCACGTCACCGGCAACACCGGCATCGACGCCGTTCTTTATATTCGCGATTGCCTGGATCGCGGCGAACTGTCCTCCACCGAGTGGCCGTGCGATGGAAAAAAACTTATTCTGGTCACCGCGCATCGGCGGGAAAGCTTCGGCGAGGGGTTCGATCGCATTTGTCAGGCTTTGTCGCAAATCGCCGATCGGAAGGATGTGCGCGTCGTCTATCCGATTCATCCCAATCCCAACGTCCGCGGCGCGGCGGACCGCTGGCTGCGCGCGCACCCGAATATCACGCTGATCGAACCGCTCGATTATGTTCGTTTTGTCGATTTGATGCGCCGCGCCTACCTGATCCTTACGGACTCGGGCGGGGTCCAGGAGGAAGGTCCGTCGCTGGGCAAGCCGATCCTGGTTCTTCGCGAAAAAACCGAGCGGCCGGAGGCTGTCGAGGCGGGAACGGTGAAACTGGTCGGCACGAACGTGTCGAAAATTGTTTCGGAAACCACACGGCTTCTTGAGGACCGCTGCGAATTCGAGCGGATGTCGCGGCTTCATAATCCTTATGGCGACGGCCGCGCGAGCGAGTATATTGAACGCATCCTTCATGAAAATGGGGCGGGATAACCGGCCGCGCGCCGGCCATCCCGCCCCGCAAACAGACTACTTGGACTGCGCGGTCTTCGCCGCGGCGGGCGGCGTAGCCTTCTTGCCGCTCTTCTTATGCTTTTTCACCGACTTCGCGGCCGATTTCTGGGCCGGCGCCTTGGCGGGCGTGCTCTGCGTGGCGGGCGTAGCCCCCGATTGCGCAAAAACCGCGGCCGCGGCGAATAACGATGTCAAAACCAGGCGTCTCATTTCTCTTTTTCTCCTTTGGTCGGGGTGCTTCTTTCCACCCACGCCTCCATGTTGCGCCCGCCGCGGCCGATGCGCGATCACCTTGTAAAGCTACGGCGTTTCGCCTCGTTGAGCTATTCTCACCGAGCAAATCTTAATGAACAACATTAATCTAAAAATAGATTCAGAATGCGCGCTCTGCTTCGCGTCCTGCTGATCGGATTCGCGCTTGTCATCACCATGCTGATCGCCGCCGCGATCATCGGGGTGGACGACGCCGACGCCATCCGCGCAAGCGCCCGCAGCCTGATGAGCAGCGAGCTGGTCATCACCCGGCTTCAGGACGAAGTGGATCGCGAGCAGCAGGTTCTAAACGCCGCCTTTTATCAGCTTTCCCGCGCTCCCGATCAGGTGGACCGGGACCGCATCCTGGCCGACCTCGATCAAACCGACCGCGAAATTCACCGCATGGTCGCCGCCGCCCGCGGAGGGCCGGACGAGGACGCCTGGAACGCGCTGGAGCGCGCCGTGCAGGATTTTTCCGCCGAGGCGCGCCAGCTTTTGTCTCGCGCGAAAATTCCGGTTCACTCCTCGCGCGACCTGTTCACGTTGCATCAGCGCGTTTCCGTGGATGTCGCGCGCCTGGTCGATTCCAGCTACGCCCGGGCGGTCGAAATCAATGAGGCGATGGACCGCCAGGCGCGGCGCTTTGTCCAGGACGCGCTGCTGCTGTTCGGCGGATGCCTGCTGGTGGCGCTCATCTCCGCCGGCATTACGGTGCGCATCGCCGCCCGCGTTTTCCAGCAGATGGAGGCGCAGACCAGTGAGCTGAGCCGCGTCTCGTTTCGCATGCTCGAAACGCAGGAATCCACCGCGCGCCGGTTTTCGCATGAGCTGCACGATGAATTGGGCGGCGCGCTTACCGCGATCAAGACCAACCTCGCCGCGCTCGCCGCGTCCGGCGCGGATCGCAAACGCATCGAGGATTCCATCAAGCTGGTGGATGGCGCCATCTCGAACGTTCGCGAGCTTTCGCAGCTTCTGCGCCCGACCATCCTCGATGATTTCGGGCTCGATGCCGGCATTCGCTGGCTCACCGACCGCTTTCGCGAGCGCACCGGGATCGAAACCGATTATCGCAGCGAATTTACCGGACGGCTGGCCGATGAGACGGAGACGCATCTGTTCCGCATCGTGCAGGAAGCGCTCACCAACATTGCCCGCCATTCCGGCGCCACGCAAGCCACCATTCATCTCCGCGCCGGCCCGGATACCGTTCATTTAACCATTCACGACAACGGCCAGGGACTGCAGCCGTCCAAGAACGGCGGCGGCATGGGCTTGATCGGCATGCGCGCCCGCGCCCGCAGCGCCGGCGGCGAGCTCTCCATCAAATCGCATCCCGGCGCCGGTGTCACTATAGAAGTGTCGGCGCCGCGAGGCAAGCCGGTCGAAAAATAGCCGTGACGAAAATTCTTTTAGCCGACGATCACGTCCTGGTGCGCCAGGGCTTCAAGATGATTCTCTCCGCCCAACCCGACCTGCAAATCGTGGGCGAAGCGGGCAACGGCCGCGAGGTTCTCGAACTGGCCGAAAAGCTTCAGCCCGATCTGGTCATCATGGACGTCACCATGCCGGAGCTGAACGGCATCGAAGCCACGCGCCGCCTCGCCGATGTCGCGCCGCGCGCGCGTGTGCTGGCCTTGAGCATGCACAAGGACGCGGTCTACGTGCGCGAGATTCTGCGCGCCGGCGCGCGCGGCTATCTGCTAAAAGATTCGGCCGACTCCGATCTGATCGCCGCCGTTCGCAGCATCGCCAAGGGCGAAGCCTGGCTGAGTCCCGCGGTATCCGACGCGGTACTCACCGATTATCGCCGCCATGTCACCGATCCTCTGGATCTACTGACGAGCCGCGAGCGCGAAGTTCTGCAAATGATCGCGGAAGGAAAAACGAACAAAGAAATCGCCACATCGCTCAACCTCAGCGTCTACACGGTGGAGGCGCATCGCGGGCGGGTCATGGAAAAATTGAATCTCCACTCCACCGGCGAGCTGGTCCGCTTCGCTCTGCGCGCCGGCCTGATCGACTGAGCGCGGCTCGCTCCGGCTGCGGCGCGGCGGAACGAGCAGGGAGATGCCCGCCCGATTGTCGATCTCGCGCCGGATCCACTTATTAGCACCGATTTTGTCGCAACATGGAAGCATGGCCCTGAAATTCACCACATCCTACCTGGAAGATTCGCTCGCCGTGTTGCGGCAATACAAGAAGATGGCCGAAGGAGCGATGGCGCAGGTCACCGACGAACAGCTCAATCAAACGCTCGATCGCGAGATGAACTCGATTGCAATCATCGTCAAGCACATGACCGGCAACATGCGATCCCGCTGGACCGATTTTTTAACCACGGACGGCGAAAAGCCGGACCGCAATCGCGACACCGAATTCGTTGAGCCGCCGCCCACCCGCGAGGCCCTGATGAAACGCTGGGAGGAGGGTTGGAAACTGGTCTTTGACGCCCTGGAGCCGCTGACCGAAGCGGACCTGGCGCGTACCGTGACCATTCGCGGCGAAGCACACTCGGTGATGCAGGCAATTAATCGCGCGCTGGCCCATTACGCCAGCCACATCGGCCAGATCGTGCTTCTGGCCAAACACTTCGCGCACGACAAATGGCAGACGTTAAGCGTGCCGCGAAATCGCTCGGCTGAATTTGACCGGCGCGTCCAGGCCGGCGAAGCGAGCCAGCGCTAACGGACCGGATCGGCCGGATCTTTTTGCATCCGTGCCGCCTGATGCCGGAGGACCTGATCGACAATCAAGCCGCCGGCGCTTCCGGCCGCGGCTCCGATCAAGGCTCCCTTCTGGCTATGCGCCATTTCGCCCAGCGCGAGGCCGACGCCCGCGCCCACGCCGATGAACTCCGCCGTCCGCTGAAGCGATCTCGGATCGCCCGGGGGATAAACGCTCTGGGCGGCCAGCGCCTTGTCCAGATTCATCGATTTCACCAGCGCCTGAACCGCGGTGGCGGTTCGCAAGACCTGATCGACGAACTGAGCGTTCGGGTCGGGAGCCGGTTGCGCCGGGGGCGTCTGCGCGTTGGCGATCGCGCACAGGAATGGAGCGGCGAGGAAAAAGGCGAAACTTCGGATCACACGCATAGTTGGAAGACGCCGCGCGAAGCCCGATCGTTCCAAGTATCCCGGCTCTGCCGTGGGAGTCCGTTTTGGGTCCGAAACGCGCGGAAAATCTTCAGTTTGCCGACTTTATAGGGGGAATTACACGGGCAGCTCTATTTCGATCAGTAATCCGGGCGAGGCGTTGTATGCGCGCAGCTTGCCGCGGTGAAGTTCGACCGCGCGGCGAGCAATGGACAGGCCCAGGCCGTAGCCGCCGTTGTTGCGATTGCGGTCCGTTTCGACGCGATAGAAAGGATCGAAAATGTGCGCCAGCGCGGAGTCGGGAACGCCGGGGCCGTAATCGCGGACCCGTACGCAGGCGCGGCCGTCCCCGTCTTCAAGCGCCACTTCGACGCGCGTTTTCGCCGGCGCGTAGCGGATCGCGTTGCGCATCACGTTTTCAATGGCGCGGCGCAGCAGCTCGCGATCGCCCTCCACCCACACGCCGCCGCTTTTATTTAGCTCAAGCGAGCAGCCTCGCACCTGAGCCTCGATGCTGCAATCGTTCACCAGCGCGCCGACCAGCTCATCAAGCCGCACCGCTTCGATCTTGCGCTTTGCCGGATCATTCTCCATCCGCGCGACTTCCAGCATTTCTGTGATCAATTCATTCAGACGGTCGGCTTCCTTCTGGATTTGATCGAGCGAATTGCCGCCGGTTCGCGCCAGCTCGATGGCGACGCTCAGGCGCGCCAGTGGGCTGCGCAGCTCGTGCGAGATATCCAGAAGCAGCCGCTGCTGCGCCGATAACAGGTTCTGCATGCGCTCGGCCATGTGATTGAAGGTCCGCGCCACGTCTCCGAACTTGTCGTTGCGGCCGGCGGGCGCCCGCGCCGACAGATCGCCTCGTCCGAATTTTTCGACGGCCCGCTGAAGCGGCCGCAGCGGCGAGGTGAGGTAATAGGCAAGTGCGTAGCACAGCGCCAGAACCGGCGCCAAGACCAGCAGGTGCAGCGGCTGAAGATTGGCGTAAATCACGCGCAGCGGCCGCGTGATCAGCAGAAGACAATACTTCCGGTCCGGCGAAAACGTGGCGAATACCAACTGCCCGTCATGCCAGGCCGGATGGCGGCGCGCCAGATCCAGCAGATCGCGCCGCGATTCGCCGGTGGAGAGATCGGTCCCCTGGGCATCGGCGAAGACCACGGCGTAATAATGCGTGATGTCCAGAAAACGATGGAGCGCGCGGCGCAGCGCATCGCGGCCGCCGGTTTCCCACGCCTCGCGCGCATCGGCCGCCTCCATCTTCATCAAGACGGAAAAAGGCGCGCTCAGCGGCGACGCCGGATTATAGCTCAGAACCGAAGTTACACTGGTCGCCGCCACCGTCACCAGCACGGCGATGACGAACCAGGCGACGATCTTGGCGAAAAGCGTCACGTCGCGGCGCCCTCGGCCGAATCGTCCGAGGATTTGCAGAACTGATAACCGCTGCCGCGAATCGTCTTGATCAGCACGCGCGGGGCTTCCAGCTTGCGGCGCAGATGGCTGACGTGCATGTCGATCGAGCGGTCAAAGGGCGATGCCTTGCGATTGTACATGCTGCTCATCAGCGCGTCGCGCGAAACGGCCTGGCCGGCCGAGCGCATCAGCAGTTCCAGGATGTCGAACTCGAGCGTCGTCAGCTCCACAGGACGGCCGTCGCAGTACACCTCGCGCGTTCCGGGATCGAGCGTGACGCCGTTCACATCGATGCGCCCCCGGCGATGCGCCGCCCGCCGCAGGACGGCCCGGATGCGCGCCACCAGCTCGCGCGGATTGAACGGTTTGCCGAGATAATCGTCCGCGCCCGAATCCAGGCCGACGATGCGATCCTCGCCTTCGCCGCGCGCTGTCAGAACGATCACCGGAACGCGGCTTACCTCGCGAAGCTGGCGCAGCACCGTAAATCCGTCCATCTGCGGCAGCATCAGGTCCAGCACCACCAGGTCGAAATCTTCCGTCCTGGCCCGCTCCAGCCCGCCAGCACCATCGTGGACCACACTGGTCTCGAACCCGTCGCGGCTCAGAAACTCATTGAGCAGCGCGCACAATTCGGCGTCGTCGTCAACGATTAAGATTTTCACAAGGCAGTCTGTAATATATAACAAAACACCGTTATGTGGACCGCAATTACCCGCCGGGTGAGCGATTTCATTTCCCGCTGCGAGCTGGAATTTCTGCCGCGAAGTCCGATCGACGCGGCCAAGGCCGCCGCGCAGCACCTCGCCTACGAGAATTGCCTGCGGCAATTGGGATTTGACGTGATTTCTCTCTCCCCCGATCCTGCGTTCCCCGACGGCTTGTTCGTCGAAGATCCGGCGGTCGTTCTCGATGAGGTCGCCGTGATGTGCCGGATGGGCGCCAAATCGCGCCGGGGCGAGGCGGACGCGATCGCGGCGGCGCTTGCGCCGTATCGCCGCCGGGAATGGATTCGCGAACCGGCCACGATCGAAGGCGGCGATGTGATGCGCATCGGAAAGACTCTTTTCTGCGGAATTTCCCGGCGCACCAATCGGGAAGGGGCGCGGCAACTGGCGCAAGCCACGGAGCGATTTAGCTATCGCGTGGTTCCGGCCGCCGTCAGCGGATGCTTGCACCTGAAGTCCGCCATTTGCCCGCTTGGCGCGGACGCGGTCATCGCAAATCGAAACCTGATCGACATGCAGCCTTTTGAGGATCTGTCGGTTTTCGATGTAGCCGATGATGAGCCGGGCGCGGCAAACGTGCTTGAAGCCGCCGGCAAGATTATCATGCCGGCGTCCTTTCCGAAGACGCGCCGGATGCTGGAAAAGGCGGGATTCGAGGTGATCGCTCTCGATATTTCCGAGTTGCAGAAGGCCGAAGCCGGCGTCACCTGTTCCAGCCTGATTTTCAAAGCGGAAGGAAACCGGCCTTTAACCGCTTAGGCCGCTTGCAATTTCGGGACGCCTTCCGGCGCGAATTTGAGTTTGGGCTCCTTCATCACCGTGTGGTGAAGCGTTCGCAGCAGCTCCGTGTCCATTTCCACCGCGCGCGAAAGCTCGGCGGGATAGCGAACGGTGTATTGCAGGCCGGCGTCGGTGAAACGCAAACGGCTCTCCGGTTTCGGAGGGGCGATGTGCATATCAACGGACTGCTCCAGGCTGCGATATTGCCGCTCGATGGCGTCGCGATATTGAGCGAAAAAACCGTCGACGGCGGCGTTCAGGGTTTTTTCGGCGAGCTGAAAATCGCTGTCCGGGCTGAGGATCAACACCGCAGTGTGCCAGACGTAATCGATTCCGGGCATCTGTTTATATAACGCCGAGGTCGGCTGGAAAATCACCGAGTTTGAAAACACCACCACGCGCCCGGTCGGATGAAGATCGGGTCCGGCGCCCGCAAGCTCCGCCAGATAGATCCGGACCAGGCCGATCTCGATCACTTCGCCGGTTACGCCGGAAATGGTCACGCGATCGCCGACGCGAATTCCATAGCGGCCGATCAGGAAGAAATAGGCGACCACGGATAAGATGGGGCTTTGCAGCGCCACGGCGACGCCGGCGGTGACGAAGCCCGCATAAGTCGCAAGCGATCCGAGTTCGCTGACGAACCAAAATACGATCGCCAGCATCACCGCCACCGCGACCACCACCCGCCGCAGCAGCAGAAACTGCCGCCGCCGCCGTGCATCGTGCACGTAGCGGAACGTGGCGCGGCGCCACATCTCGCTGATGAACAGCACGATCACGATCACCACAGCCAACGTCACGGCCTTCATCAACAGATAGCGGCCGGTGCGCGAAGATTCCTGATCGATCCGCGCGATCGATTCGTCCAGATAACTTTCCGCTGTACCGACGGCAATACTTTCTTCTCCCAGCGGGACGATGGCGGTGGAAAGCTGCTTGAATTGCCCAGCCAGACCGCTTAACTCCTTCTGCGCCGCCGCAAGCTGCGCCGGATCGCCGGCGTTACTCTGGCTCGCAAGCTGATCGCTGCGCTGCGTGGCCTCGCGCGCCTGGCTGATCAGCGGCTCTTTCAGCCGGTCGATGCCCGCCGCCAGCTCTCGCGTGCTGTTGAGCAGCGACATCAGATGAGTGCGATTGCTGTGATTGCTTAATAATTCGCTGGCCAGCCCGAGCACGCCGGCCGACTCCGGAGAAAAGGTGTTGGCTTGCGAAGTTTGTTTATTGCTCGCCACGGCCGGCGCCAGCTTGCCGCTCTGAATCTCGGGAACGGACCGCTCCAGCTCGCGAATCTGATTCGCCAGCGCGCCACCATCGGAACCGATCGACCCGGTGAAGTTCACCAGGTTCTGGATCGTCGTCTGGATCTCCTTGGCCAGGGCCAGCTCCGCCTCGGCTTCGCTTTTCTGGGCCTGAAGCGTCTGGCGGCGTTTGCCTACGGCCTTGGGAAGATCAGCATCGATCTGCGCGATTCGTGCCTGGACGGCGGCGACCCGGTCGGCGGCTTTTTGCGATGCCTGCTGCAAGGTGCCGGCGCTCTTCTGCGTGTTCTTATCGCCGCCGAGCAGCGCTGCCTCCGCGCGCCCGAAGCTGAAGGCCAGTTGCACAGCCTTATAGGATGCCTCCCGGAGGCCGTCGCTGATGAGCACGTCCACGGTGGGAGGCGAAACCGTGCTGATTTCGCGATACCAGGCAATGACGCGTTCCAGATGCCCGATAATCGCTTGCGGCATAATCGGCACCGGAGCGGCGGGAGCCATTGCCAAAAACATGAAAAGAAGCGCCGCCGCCCGTCCGAATCTCACGTTACTAGAATATTCCCCGTCGAGTTTGATCCGCCATCGCCGGTAATGTTTCCGCATCGGGTTCGGGAACCTCAGCGCGCCGAAAAACGTAAGCTAGGGTGAGAGGTCGTTCATGTTTTGCACCCGCTGCGGCGTTTCCCACGACGATTCCGCGAAATTCTGCTCGCAATGCGGCGCGCCGATCGGCGCAAATGCGTATAGCGCGCCCGCCGCTTATCCCAAGCTGAGCCGGCCCCGCGAAGATCGCAAAATCGGCGGCGTGTGCGCGGGCTTCGCGCGTTATCTCGGCGTCGACGTGACGCTGATTCGTTTGATCTGGGTGGTTCTGGCCATCTGCTCCGGCGGCCTGGGCGCGATCGCCTACGTCGTTGCCTGGATCATCATGCCCAACGATCCGCTGCGCTTGCCCCAACCCGCTCCGCTGCATCCGGCCGGCGGCAGCGCTTAACTTCACTCGCGCCGGCGGTGCATTCGAGAGGTGACGAACTCTCCACTTGAAATTCCCCTTTTCTTCGCCTAAAATATCTACATGGCACTCACGAAACGACAAAAGGAGTTTCTGGAGTTTCTCGCCGGCTTTCTTGAAAAGCGCGGCTACAGTCCGAGCTACGAGGAAATCGCGGAAGGGCTGAATCTGGCTTCGCTCGCAACCGTGCACAAGCACATTCTCGCGCTGGAGGGAAAACATTATCTCAAGCGCGGGTTCAATCAGAGCCGGTCGCTTGAATTAGCGCCGAAATATTACGAGGAAATGCGCCAGCATCGGCCGCCCGCGGTGGAGGTTCCGCTGCTTGGGCGAATCGCGGCCGGTTCGCCGGTGGAAGCGATCGCCGGGCAGGATTCGCTGAATTTCGCCGATTTTGCGGCCGATCCCGGTACCTACGCGTTGCAGGTCCGTGGCGAATCGATGATTGAGGACCACATCTGCGACGGCGATTACGTGCTGGTGCAAAAATCGGGCGACGCTCGCGATGGCGATATCGTGGTCGCGCTGGTGGATGGGGTCGAGACCACGCTCAAGCGCTTTTACAACGAAGACGGCGATCGCGTGCGCTTACAGCCGGCCAATTCCACCATGCAGCCGATTTATGTTCCCAAACAATCGGTCCGCATTCAGGGGAAAGTGCTGGCGGTTTTACGGAAGTACTAACGCAAGTCAGCTAGCGGTTGTTTTTTTTCCCGCCGATGTGCAGGAATCGGCCGATTCGCTTGATCCCGCGTTTCACGCCGCTATCGTAAGGATCGTCCGGCGAGGCAGGATCGTTCTCCGACGGCGCGGGCGTAACGGCGGGCGAATCGGTTGCTTCCGGCGCCGGTTGCGGTGGCGGGGTCGAATCGTCGATGGTGGTTGTTTTCCAGGACTGCTGCGGCGCCGCTTTGGCACGCGGAGCCACGCTTGCTTTCGGGACGGGAGCCGGTTTGGAAACGGCTGGAACCGGCTTGGCGGCGGCTTCTCCGAACGTATCTCGCCACAGGTCCGGCAGCTCGGGAGCGATTCGGTAGATCGCGAACGCGATTAACATGACCCGATGACGATCGGCGCCGTCCTTCCGGCGTGCAGCGCGCGCGGGAGAAAGCCGCTGACGGTTCCATACATCAGCATCGCGGCCAGCAGAAATATCGCTCCGATCTCGAAGCTGAAGGATGTCATCACGTCATCTATTATCGGTTTATCGGCGGTTTGCGCGCGGGCCATTACACAGACACTGCCGGGATCACTGACCTAAGGTTTTTCCCTGTTTTCGCCGATCAATTCCTACGGAAAGATTTCCGTGTGGAAGGCCACTAAATTCCTTGGGGAGTGGAGGCGATTGCCGGCAGGGTTCCCGAGCTTCGGCGAAACGGCGCGCATCGAGTGGCGAGCCGGCCGCATTGCCGATCCGGTGGAGCGGCTTCGCTATCTGCGCCGGCGCATGGTCCAACCGAAGCGGCGCGATTTTCAGGGATTCGGATTTATCGCCGTGCCGTTGATGATCGCCGTTCTCGCCGCACGGTCGCCGACCGGATCGGCTGAAACGATCGAGCGCGAGCGCGGGCTTGCCGTTCCCCGCGCCGGGAGCGCTGCCGCGTCCATGCCGCCGCATGTCTGGCTGATCGAGAAGACCGAAGCCGCGGAAGTTTACAGCAACGGCTTGCGGATTGACCGGACTTTTCTAACGTCGAACCGCCCGCGGGCGCGCTTCCCCGTCTACTCGCTCGCCGGGGCTTCGGTTCCGGTGAAGTATGGCGATGCGCCGGTGGGCATCGTTTATCACACCACGGAAAGCCTGGTGCCGCCGTTTGAAGAGGATCAGAATCACAAATTACAGCGGCTCGGGCGGAATCTGCTGGAAGTGGTCCGCTCCGAGCGCGCGTATCATTTCGTGATCGACCGCTTCGGGCGCGTTTACGCCGTGGTCGTTGAAACGGACGCGGCCAATCACGCCGGCAATTCGATCTGGGCCGACGCCGAGGGAATCTACATCAACCTGAACGACAGTTTTCTGGGCATCTCCTTCGAGGCGCAAACCGGCGCGGCGGACGCGGTGACACCCGCGCAGATCCAAGCGGCGAAAGTGCTGACGGAGGCGCTGCGGTCCCGCTACCAAATCCCGGCGGAGAATTGCGTGACGCACGCGCAGGTGTCGGTGAATCCGCTCAATATGAAGGTCGGCGCGCACACGGATTGGGCCGGCGATTTTCCGTTCGCCAAAATTGGGCTGCCGAACAACTATTCGATTCCACTGGCGAGCATCTACGCCTTCGGTTTCGACGCCGACGAGGTGTACGAGCGCATGGTGGGCATGAATTTCGGCGGCGTGGCGCTGGCGCGGGCGCAGATCGAAAGGCAGGCGGAGGCGCAAAATACTCCCGCGGCGCAGTATCGCGCGATCCTGCGGCATCGCTATAAAGATATCGAAACGGAGCTGAAACAGAATGAAGGAGGGAATTAATACATGTCGAAGAACTCGGGAGCGATTGGTCTGGACGTCGGCACCAGCCGCATCGTGGTGGCGCGAAAGCCGGGCGAGGACTACGAATTCGCGTCACAGTTGAACGCCTTCGTTTCCATCCCGCGCTCCAGGATCACCGAAGGCGTGCTGGAGCGGGAAATGATCCCGCACACGACGCTCGACGGTGAAATCGTCGTCCACGGAAATGAGAGCGAGAAATTCGCCGGCATTTTGAACGCCGAGATTCGCCGTCCGATGTCGGGCGGCTTGCTCGACGTCAGGGAGCCGGACGGGTTGCGCGTGATCCGGGAAATCATCTCGCTGATGATCGGATCCCGCGCGGGGGAGCGGCAGAGGCTCTGTTTCACGGTTCCCGCGGCTCCGCTCGGCGCGCAGGAGAGCTTAACGTATCACGAAGCGACGCTGAAGCAGATTTTCGGCGAACTCGGCTATCAGGCCGCGAGCATCAATGAAGGCCTCGCGGTGATCTATTCCGAGCTTGAATCCTTCAACTACACTGGCATCGGGATCAGCCTGGGCGGCGGGCTGTGCAACGTGTGTCTGGCGTATCTCTCGGTGCCGGTGATGAGCTTCAGCGTCGCCAAGGCGGGTGATTTTATCGATCAAAGCGCGGCCTCGATGACCGGCGAGCGCGCCAATCGCATCCGGCTCACGAAGGAAGATTCGTTCCATTTCAACGGATTTTTCGCCGACAAGATTCACCAGGTGATCGGCGTCTATTACGACGACATGATCCGGTCGCTGGTGGCCGCGCTAAGAGAAGCCTTCGCTCGCGCGCGGGACCTGCCGAAGTTCAATCGCCCGCTGCCGGTGGTGCTGAGCGGCGGAACCGCGCTGCCGGCCGGTTTCCGCGACCGGTTCGAAAACATTCTGTTCGAAAAGGATTTCCCCGCCGCCGTTTCCGAAATCCGGATGGCGCAGAATCCCCTGCACGCAACGGCCAAGGGCGCGCTGATGTACGCGTTAAGCGATCTGTAACCGCCTCCCCTGCGAATTCGCGCGCGGCTCGACAGGCTCGACATATGTCATACTGAAGAGGGTTCAATATGGAAGGCTTGTTTCAACCGATGCATCTGCTGATCATCCTGGTGGTCGGCGTGTTGCTGTTCGGACCAAAGAAAATTCCCGAGCTGGGCAAAGGGCTGGGCGAAGGAATCCGCGGATTCAAGGACGCCCTGAAGAGCGCGGCGGATACTCCCGAGGCCCCCGCGCAGACGTCCACGCATCAGGAAGAAAAGCGGTAATTTTCCGCCGCTCAGGCCAGGAACGGATTGCGTTCCTTTTCGCGCCCGATGGTTGTCAGCGGGCCATGTCCGGGAATCACCACCGCTTCTTCCGGTAACGTCAGCAGCTTTTCGTGAATCGACTCGAGGATTTGCCGGCTGTCGCCGCCGGGCAGATCCGTGCGGCCGATCGAATCGCGGAATAGCGTGTCGCCCGCGACCAGCTTCGTTTCGGCGGGAATCCACAGCGAAATGCTCCCCTGGGTGTGGCCCGGAGTCTCGATCACGTAAAACTCCGCCGCGCCAAGCTTCATCACGTCGCCATCGCGCGCCGCGACGTCGATCGAAGTTCGTTCCGGCAGCGCCATGCCGAGCCATCCCGCCTGTACGTCCAGTTGATCGTACAGCGGCTGATCGTTTTCATTCATGTAAACCGGCGCGCCCGTCGCCGCTTTCAGTTTCGCCGCGCCGCCGATGTGATCGATGTGAGCATGGGTGATGATGATCGCCTTCACGCGCAGCCGATGCCGCTCCAGAATTTTGAGGATTTCTCCGATCTCGTCGCCCGGATCGATCACCATCGCTTCGCCCGAGGTTTCGTCACCGAAAATCGAGCAGTTGCATTGCAGCATCCCCACCGGCAGAATCTCGTGAATCACACCTCGATTGTATACTCGGGGTATGGATGTGGCCGTGCCGATCTTCTCGCGCTGGCTGCACATTTTTTCGGTAATCGTGCTGCTGGGCGGAGTTTTTTACGCGCGATTCTTCGCGGGCGAGCTTTCGGACCGCTTTAAACCGATGGCCTATATCGTTATCGGTGGAATCCTTGCCTCCGGCTTGTATAATTTCTTGAGCAAACCGGCTTATCCGCCGCACTATCAGTTGTGGTTTGGAATCAAGGTTCTTCTTGCGCTGCACGTTTTCGCCGCGGTGATTCTCTATCGAAAAGAAAAACCGAGAACGTTGACCGGAGTGGTCATTTCCGGCGCGGCCATTGTAGCGATTTCGGCATATTTGCGGGCGATTTCCCTCAGTTTCAAATGACTACCGGATACCGTGCGCTTCGCGAAACGGCCGCGCGGATCGATCTCGCCGCGCGCGGCAAATTACGCGTCAGCGGCGAGGATCGCGCGCGCCTGCTGCACGCCATGTGCACCAACGATATCGAGCATCTTCGTCCCGGCCAGGGCTGCTACGCGTTCTTCCTGAACGCCCAAGGCCGCATCCTGGCCGACGCGAACATTTTATGCTTCGACGATCACCTGCTGATCGACACCGAGCCCGAAACGCGCCGGAAGCTGTTCGAGCATCTGGAGCGCTACATCATCGCCGATGATGTCTTGCTGGAAGACATCACTGAACATCTGTTCACCACGGCGGTCGAAGGTCCGGAGGCGGCGCAGGCGCTCGCGCGGGCGGGCGCGCCGCTGCCTGAAGCGCCCTACGCCTGGCTCCAATGGGGCGATCGTATCGTTGCTCGCATCGATTCGACCGGAGCCGGCGGATTTTTTATTTTCCATCCAGGCGCCCTGCCGCTGGATCTGAACATCGCAACGCCGGAGGAAGCGCGCCTCGTGCGCATCGAAAACGGCCGGCCGCGCTACGGCGAGGAGATCACCGAGCGTTTTCTGGTGCAGGAAACCGGCCAACTGCGCGGGGTGCATTTCAATAAAGGCTGCTACCTGGGTCAGGAGATTGTCGAACGAGTGCGAAGCCAGGCGAAAATTCATCGCGTGCTGCGGCGCATCGAGATCGATACCAAACAGCCTCCACCGCCGGGCGCAAAAACCGATCAGGCCGAAATCATGAGCGCGGCGCTCTCGCCCGCGCTCGGAAAAGTGGTGGCGATGGCTTACGTCCGCGTGCCTTTTTCCGAACCGGGCACGCAATTTGCATTTAGCGATTCTCTCGCCTCCGTCCACTAATGCTTTGGGAGGGCGGGATTCATTCGCCCTCGGGCCAGTAATCCGAAATTACGCCT
>JAJPHS010000114.1 GCA_021325175.1 Terriglobia bacterium | reverse complement strand
CTTGACCATGTGAATAACCTTCAGGCATGATTGCAAGTGCAGCGTCGCTCGCTTCGATGGTTTATTCAGATCGTCGGAACGCTCTATTCACATCGCCGGAATACGCAGTCAGCACGACGGCGGAGCCAAAGCCACCAAGAAGGCCACCGCTGGCGCACGTCGCGCGCCTGTCGCGCCGAAGAAAGGCTAAGTCAGGGACGAAGGCCAGCCCCGCAAAGAAAGGACCCAAAATGCCCCAGGGCAAACAAAAGAGCGACTCCGCCCGCGACGGCAGCAAGGCCGCTACGATCCTCGAACGATGGAAGCGGCCGGGCGGCGCCACGTCCAAGGAGCTGATGAAAGCCACCGGTTGGCAGCCGCATTCCGTGCGCGGGTTCCTGTCCGGGACGATTCGGAAGAAGATGGGCCGGGACGTCATCTCCACGAAGGGCGAGGTTGGCAGCGCAGCTACTCCGTCAAGGCCTGAGTCCTCGCATTCCCGTTCCCGCGCGCCGGATTCAGTTCCGGTGGCAGCGCGCGATTCATGCCAGCTCCTTCCTACGCTCGGTGGCAATCTCCTCAAACGTGCGCCCGTCCCGCGATCTTACCCCCGCCCTTGTACAGGTTCAGATACAGGGAGATTCCTGTGCTGGATATCGTTACCGGAAACCATATCGTCCCCGCGTCGCCAGCGACCACGCCGTGTCCGTCGGCCTTGTTACTCGAGCATGGTGCTGCTTAACGAAGTTGGGGCGCCGCCAACCCCGAAGCGTTTAAAAATCGAACTTTACGCCCATCTGAAACGCGCGGCCTCCGCCAATGCCATTCACGCCGCTTCCACTTCCGACCGTGCTCGTAACGTACCCGAAGTTGGCGCTGGTGATCGATTCCTGGCAGCCCCCGCCACCGCACGGATTGCTGAATTGCGGAGTGTTGGTGATCTGGAAGGCGTCGGCGCGGATCTGCATATTCAACCGCTCGGTAATCCGAATCTGCTTGTTTAAGGACATATTCAGCCCGAACAACCCGGGGCCGAACATGTCATTGCGTCCGACCGAGCCGAACGCGACCCCGGTCGGCTGCGCAAAGCTGGCGGTGCTGAACCAGGGATGCCCGATGTTGATTCCGTGCGGGTAAGTGACCGGCGCCACCTGATTCGCGGTCTGGGTGCTGCCGGGCGAGTTCAGGCTTCCGCCATTCGCGGTGACGAAGAACGGAAGCCCCGAAAGAACGGTCAGAAATCCCGAAACGGTCCAGCCTCCGAAGATCCGGGATGGCACACCGGAGCTTAGCCACCTCTTGCTGGCGCCGAACGGCAGCGCGTAGCTGTACGTCTGCACAAAATTCAGCGTGCGATCGAAATCGGTGGGCGCGTAGTTGCGCCGCTGGTCGATAAAGAAGATCAGGCCGCCGTCGTCGCCGGTCTGGAAGCTCATCGCCTTCTGCCAGGTAAATGCGGTGGTGATCAGCAGCCCGCTCTGGAAGCGGCGGTCGAGTTTCACCTGCATCGAGTTGTAGCTCGACGAAAACGGGTCGAAAAGCTGCGTGGTGGATGCAGTTCGTCCGAACTTAGCGCCCGGCTCGCCTGCGGTGCCGGTCCCGATCACCAAAGCGGAATTGATATTCGGCTGGGACACCGTATCCACGCCATGATTGGCAACGTAGGCAACATCGAGGACAAAGTGCCACGGCAGCGCCTGCTGAACCGCCAAGTTCCACGATTCCACGTAAGGATTTTTCCAGTTCTGCGGAATGTAAAAGAAGCTCTGGGCGTTCAGCGGCGTGCCGGTCACCGGAATAATCCCGTTCGAGGGAACTTTGACCGGCACCGGCGCGGGGAAGCCGGCCTGAAAGGTCGCCGGCGTCACGCCGTCGGCGAGCACCGCGGGTCCGTATCCGTTGCCGATGGTATTGTAGGCGTTATTGGCTCGGACCGGAAAGTTGTAGGCGTAATTGTTATCCGGGAACGGCGTGTAGCTGACTCCGTAACCGGCGCGGATCACCGTGCCTTCTGTCACGCGATAGGCAACGCCTAGGCGCGGCGCGAAATAGTGATACTGCGTCTGCATTCCCAGGTTTGTGGGGTTACCCCCGACGCCGGCGATGACCAGGGTGTTATTGGTCGGATTGTAGTTGGAGAACCCTCCCGCGAATGCCGGCGTCGCCGGGGGATAAAATTCCCAGCGCAGGCCGAGATCCAGTGTCAGCTTTTGCGTCACCTGCCAGGTGTCGCCGGCGTAAGCAAAGAACTCCCACTGCCGGTACGCCGGGAAATAGGTAAACAGGTCGCGTCCGGCTTGCGACGGCGAATCGAGCAGGAAACTGGCCATCGCATTGCCGACCCCAGTGGTCGAAGCCGGAGTGTTGCCGCTCGGAGGAAGCGCGGTCTGATTCACGTTGAAGTTATATACCCCGCGCGGGCTGAAAGTCTGGCCCTGCAGCAAATCGTCGCGGATGCGCTTCAGGTCGACGCCGAATTTAAAGGTGTGATTGCGGACAATCTTGGTCCAGTTATTTACCACGTCCACGTTCGCTTCAGCGCGAATCCAGGGCAAACTGGGCGAGTAACCGATCAGCGGCTGGCTGAAGGTGTTCTGAATGTTGACGCCCACCTGCCCGCTGGTCAACGGACTGATGTTCACTCCCGGAATACCGAGCTTGGTTGCGTCATTCGATCCGTAATCGGACGGATTGGCCACGTTGTGGTAATGCGCGACGTTGATTCGCGCGTCCATCAAAAACGTTGGCGTAAAAATGTGGTCGTAGTTCAGGCCGCCGCTGTAGGTTTTCTGCTCGCCGGTGCCCATGAAAGCTCCTCCCGGCCCGTCGCCGCCGACTGCGTTGCCGAACAGCGGCGCCTGAAACACCACCGGACGCGCAAAGCTGAACCGGCCGCTGAGCCGATCCTTGTCATTGATGTTGTAATCGGTCTTGTAATCGAGCGAATCGGTGGTTTTCTGAAAGGGCAGCAGCGCAAAATAGTTGTTGCTCGGGTTGGCCGGATTAAACGCCTGGTTGGGAGCCGGCAGCAGGCCTAAAATCGCTGCGGAAACGGGGTTGATACGGCTGAGCGGGATCTGGTTATTCGGGAACGGCGTGCGTCCGACGCCGGTAAACCGGTCGCCCGTCGCGGGGTCGTAAATCATGGTGGTGGCCGCGCTCAGGTCCCCGGTGCGAAACGGCATGGAGGGAATGGTGACCAAGTTGGTGTTGGCTTCATGATCCATTACCCGCAAATAATCGCCAAAAAAGAACAGCTTGTTTTTAATGATCGCCCCGCCGACATTGCCGCCGACATAGTTATAAGCGATATGCCCCACCGAAGGGCTGAAGAAGCTGCGGGCGTCGAGCGCGCTGTTCTGGAGAAATTCATACGCCGCGCCATGCAGTGTGTTTGTGCCCGATTTGAGAATCACATTCGTAACGGCGCCCGAGGCCCGGCCCAGTTCCGGATCGAAGTTGCTGGTGACCACGTCAACCGTCTGAATCGCTTCCACCGGCGGCACCAGGATCTGCAACAGACCGGTGCGTTCGTTGTCGTCTGTGCCCTCGATCATGAAGTTGTTGCCCATCCGCATCTGGCCGTTGATTTCGGTTTGCAGCGAGCTGGCGGCATTGAAAAATTGCGAATGCTGGAAAGTCACACCCGACGATCCCGGCACCAGCGCCAGCAGACTCTGGAAATTGCGGTTCACCGGAAGCGGTTGGTCCTCCACCAACTGCGTCTCGATCTTCACACCGGTATCGGCGCGATCGGTTTCAAGCCGCGGCGCCTCCGCCGTGACCTCGACGTGTTCGGAGATATTGCCAGGCTGCAACTGAACGTCAACGCGCGTGTTGGTGTTGACCAGCACGATGATATTCCGGCGTATTTCCGTCTTAAATCCTGTGTTTTCAACCGTGACGGTGTATTGTCCCGGCGGTAAATCGGGAAAGGTATAATTGCCGCTGTCGTTTGTCTGGCTCGAGTGACTCGCACCGGTATTAACTTCGGTAATTGTCACCTTAGCATTTGCAATCAGCGCGCCGGTAGAATCCACCACAGTGCCGAGCAAAGTTGCATTTACGGCTTGACCTCTCAGTAACGGATTGTAAAAAGGGAACAGAATAGCCAAAGCTAAAGTCAGCAGCGTCTTCATGGTCGCTCCCCAACCTGCGAAGTGTAAGTATTAGAGGCAGTCTACACCTCTACCACGGCCAACGGCAAGAAAAATTCACACCGATGATCATCTTTTTTTTTAAGATTTGGCAAATTTCCCGGACGGTGTCCACCCGTAGTTGAAAGTATCTCCACTTCTGATGGGTTCTGTTTCGGTTACGCGGCATGCCGCAGCAACTCCGTGAGGTAATCGAAAGCACACCAGAAGCATCCCCCGTGGCCTTATCGACGCTCGCCAGCAGGCCCTGTTGCTGCAGCCGCCGAGACAGCGTATGGACGCTGAGACATCGGTGCTCCGCTCCTGCGATCTGTTCCGCCACTTGATGGCTGGCGCCAGGATCGAGAAAGATTTCACTTTCGGTGAGCCAGCCCATTCTGGTCCCTTGTGGTACCCAGGCTCGATGGCTTCGCTTCCAGCCCCACCGTTCCGGAAACTCCGGGTCTCTCCCCGCCGCCCCGCCACCTGCGCCCGGCGGCTGCGCAGCGCCGCGCGCCGCGGCGGCAGCATGGATCTGCGCGCGATCGCGAGCAAAGCGAATCCGCCGGATCTGGTCGACAAAATCGCCGCCAACACGCCGTCCTTCACGCAGCAATGGATGGACGATCGCACGCGAACGCTGGCCGCTGTATGGATGCTAAAGCACGAGCATCCGCAGCTTCTCCTGATGCACCTGGTCGATCTTGATTCCGAGGAGCACGACAACGCCCCGTTCTCGCGAGAATCGTACACGATTCTGGAGTATACCGATCAGTTGATCGGGCAAGCGGTGGCGGCGATGCCGGCGGGAAGCGCGATTGCCGTGGTGTCCGACCATGGCTTCGAACGAATGGACAAGATCGTGAATATCAAGTCCGTGGCGCCGGAGGCGGTGCAGGCGGGGTCGATCGTGCTCGCGCCGGACGAGAAAACGGCCGGGCAACTGCGGGAATTGAAGAAGGACCCGAAGTACGGGATCGGCCGGGAGATTTCCGCGAAGGAATACGCGCGCTTTCCTTCGATGCTGCCGCAGCATCCGGCGGTCGTGTTCGATTCGGTGGAAGGCGTGATGTTCGGCGACACCAGGAACGGCGAGCTGACCGCCAAGCCTGGCGAAATCGGGAATCATGGCCACTGGCCGATGCGCTACCGGTCGGTTTTCGTCCTATCGGGCGCCGGCATCCCGCACGAAGTTCTGCCTGAATTTTCCCTCAAGACGATCGCCAGCCCGGCTCGCCGCGGTTCTGGGAATTTCCCTGTAGCTCGCCCGAAAACGGCCGGAGGAAAAGGGGTGGCATAACCTACTTACGCTTTTTATTCGCCTTCAGAATAGGACGCGTTCCGGCGGCGTGTCAAATGACATTTTTCGGCAGAAATGTTTCAGGAAAAACGAGTTATACTCGGGCTGAAGCCCGATGAAAGTGCCGATCTACATGGACAATCACGCCACCACGCCGGTGGATCCGCGCGTGTTCGAGGCGATGCGTCCTTATTTTTGTGAGATTTACGGCAACGCCGCCAGCCGCAATCACAGCTTCGGCTGGCAGGCCGCCGATGCCGTCGAAAAAGCGCGCAAGCAGGTGGCCGAGCTGATCGGCGCGGCGCCGAAAGAGATTATTTTCACCAGCGGCGCCACTGAATCCGACAATCTGGCTCTTAAAGGCGTCCAGGCGAAACACATTATTACGGTTGTGACCGAGCATAAAGCCGTCCTCGATTCCTGCCGGCGCCTGGGAAATGTGACGTATCTGCCAGTGCGGCGCGATGGCTTGATCGATCCCGATCAACTGCGCGAGGCGATCACGGACGACACCGGGCTGATCAGCGTGATGTACGCCCACAACGAAATCGGCGTGGTGCAGGATCTGCGGCGGATCGGCGCGATCGCCCGGGAGCGTGGGGTGCTGCTGCATTCCGATGCCGCGCAGGCGGTGGGCAAAATCGCCATCGACGTGCAGCGCGACAACATCGATTTGCTGTCCATCAGCGGGCATAAAATTTACGGCCCGAAAGGAGTGGGCGCGCTTTACGCGCGCAGCCGCGATCCGCGCGTGCGGCTGGAGGCGCAGATGGACGGCGGCGGCCACGAGCGCGGGATGCGTAGCGGGACGTTGAATGTCGCCGGGATCGTGGGCTTGGGCGAGGCTTGCGCCATCGCCCGGCGTGAAATGGCGGAGGAATCGGCGCGTCTGGCGGGGCTGCGCGATTTGTTGAAGGATCGCATTCTGGCCGGGCTCGACGGAGTTTCGATCAACGGCTCGATGCAGCGGCGGCTGCCGAATAATCTGAACCTCAGCTTCGCCGGCGTCGAAGGAGAGGCGCTGCTGATGGGTTTGAACGACGTCGCGGTGTCGAGCGGCTCGGCTTGTACTTCGGCGACAATGGAGCCGAGTTATGTTTTAAAAGCCCTGGGCCTCGTCGATGATCTGGCGCACTCTTCCATCCGTTTCGGGCTGGGAAGATTCAACACGCGCGAGGAGGTCGAGTACGTCGCCGGCCGGGTGATCGAGGTTGTAAAGAAGCTGCGTGAGCTGTCGCCGCTATACGACCTGGCAAGGTAGGGCGCCATTTCACAGGAGCATATAGGTCACGATCGCGATGGCACTGAGCACTTTCTTCTCATCGAAAATATCGATGCGCGAGACGCACAGCGTTCTGCCGGCGCGCACCAGATGCGCCCGCGCGATCACTTTTTTGCCGGTAATCGGGCGGAGATAATTCACCTTCAACTCCGTCGTGGTCGATTTTTTGGTCCCGTATCCCCAGTGATTTTCGAGAGCATGCCAGGCCGCTTCATCGGCGATGGAGGCGGTGATGCCGCCGTGCAGATTGCCGCTCGAATTGAGATATTCCGGCGATAACGAAAAGTGCAGCGTCACGCCGTCGGCGTGCTTGCGCGCCAGGCGCAGCTTTAAATGATGCTCAAAGGGCAAGCCTCTATTGTGACAAAGTAAAGATCAGGCGGAAACAGCCGAAGACGAGCGCCGTAGAGCGGTGAAATCGGTAGCGCGCAACCTGAGCCCGGCGCCGGGCAACTCGGCCGCTTATGCTTTCACCGGTTTATCGACGAATTTCCACTTTTTTTCGTCGAAATACAACACTTTTCCCTGCCGGTAAGATTCGACGGCAGCGGTAATCAGCACCTGCGCGCATGCGCCCGTCTCCACGTCGAGATGCGGTTTCTTCCGCGTCCGCATGCAATCGAGGAAATTGTTCATGTGCGCGATCAGCGGATCGTATTGATCGACCGGAATTTTCTGTTCGTCGATGCCGAATTTATAGGTATCGTAGAGCGGCTTGAACGTCATTTTTCCGTCCTCGCCCTTGATGCCTTTGACTTCCGGCTTGACGGTGATATACGGGGTCGCGCCTTCAAAGCGGCCGTGCTCGACCATGATGATCGTTCCTTCGTGGCCGCGAATCAGTCCCGGGATGTGCTGGCTGTTCGCCATAGAGGAGCTAAGCACCAACGAATGCCCTTCGCGGTACTCCGCCAGCAGATGGAACGTATCCGGCACCTCGCGTTTTTCTTCGAACGCCGGCCCGCCGTAAATTCCGCCGGAGGCCATCACCTTGTGAGGATATTGCGGTTTATCCCAACAAATATTCAGCGGCGCGACGACATGAAAAAACAAATCCGTCGCGATTCCGCCGGAATAATCCCAGTATTTTCGGAAGCGGAAAAAGCGGTCCGGGTCCCAGGCGCGCTTCGGCGCCGGACCGAGCCAGGTTTTCCAATCGACGAACTGCTCGCCCGTCTTGTCCGGACCGGCGTCGTCGTCGATCTTGTAGTAGTTCCATTCCCCGATCACCGAATTGCGATGATAGGAGCCCTGGCTCATGATCATCTTGCCGACCATGCCGTCGGCGATGGCCTTTTTGGCTTTCCACCACTGATCCGCCGAGGTGGTTTGCGAGCCGACCTGCAACACCCGGCCCGTTTCCCGCACCGTCGCCACAAGCTGCCGCACTTCTTCAAGCGTGTGGCACATCGGCTTTTCGAGATAAACATCCTTGCCCTTGTCCATTGCGTCCAGCGCAACTTTGGCATGCCAATGATCGGCGGTCGCGATATACACCGCGTCCACATCGCCGCGAGCGATCACCTCGCGGTAATCGAGATAGCCGTCACAGTGATGATAATCCTTGGCTTTGTTGACGCGCCGCTGGTAGCAGTCGGCCACGGCCACCACCTGGCAGGAGTTATTTTCCTTGCCGATCTTCGCCCATACCGTGCTGACGCCGTAGCCGCGGTCGCCGCAGCCGATGATGCCGATATTGATGCGATCATTGGCGCCCAGCACGCGTCCCGAGGATCGTGAGGAGGATTTCGCGAAGGCGGTTGAAAGGGTTGCGCTCAGGGCTCCGGCCTGGCGCAGGAAATCGCGGCGGTCAAACGGGCGGTTTTCCGGGGGCATAGGAATCCTTTCCTGGTTCAGTGTAACAGCAGCCCTCGCCGCTCTGCCGGATAAATGCCCGGCCTTAGAATGCAAACCGCAGACTGAAATCGATCCGCCGATTGAACGCCTGCGAGTTCTGATTGCCGAATCCGCCGATATTGGCCAGCGCCAGCGGCGTGCCGAATCGCGGCGACAGCAGATCATTTTCAATCTGCCCGGGATTCACGGTGTTGAACAGATTATGGAACATCACGCTGGCGGTCAGCGTGTATTTCTGGCCGCTGGATTCGCCGAACATCCCTCCGAATCCGCCGCCGCCCGGACCGCCGCGGCCGCCGCCCACCATGCGCCCGAAGCCTCCGGGTCCGCCCGGACCGCCCCCGCGCCGCCCGTTATTCTGCGCCGTCGTCGATTCACCGAAGCCCCACGTCCGGCTGAGACGGACATTGAAGTTGAACTGATCATAGGCGCTGAAGTAATTGCTCGGAATTTCAGGCACCCCCGCCGGAGGATTGATGACGAAGCTCCCGAATCTTGTTCCGGCAACCAGGCAGGTAGCCAGATTACGCGCAAGCTGCGGGGTGCATGAGGGCGCCGAAAATCCCGCCGGAGCAAACGCCGGGCGGCCCGTCGTCAAAAGTCCATCGCCCACCGGATCGATTCCCTCGACGATATTCAACGGCGGCGCCGAATTGAACAGAATGTTGGGTGACAGGCGCAGCCCGTAGGGCAGCAGAATGCTGCCGTTGATGTTCACCCGATTGCGGATATCGTAGTTGGCGCGTCCCCAGTCTTCATTGAAGTTATACGGGTTCGAGGGGGCGCCGCCAGGATTCGGCACGTTGGTGTTGACGTGCCCGTAAGCATAAAAGCCGAAGACGGAAATTCGCGGACTGATGCGCGCGTTGGCGTTGAAGATGAGCTGGTTCTGCTTGTACAGCCCGCTCGATTCATACAGATCGAAGTAGCCGGCCCCGTAGCCGAGCGGATAGACGCTCGCCGCAGGATTCAGCGGATTCCACGTGCCGGGCAGCGGCGTGTTGATATCCACCATGCGCAGCACATGCTCGCCGATGGAGTTGATGTAATTCACCGAAACCGTCACATTCTTGGGCAACTGCCGGTCGATGCCGACCGCAAGCTGCTGCATCCGCGGCGATTGATAATTCCCGATCAGATGGTCGGTTTGCAGCAAGCCCGCGTACTGCGGCGTTTCAAACTGCGCCAGCGGCGGAATCGGCACCCCGGCCGCGGGGTAAAACTGCGGATTCGGAATCGTGTAAGCGACATCGTTGACCCCGTTGTAGCGGATCGTATTCAGAGTATTGTTCAGGCTGAACCGGTCGTAGAAAAATCCATAGCCGGCGCGCAGCACGGTCTTCGGATTGCGCATGCGGCCCTGCGACCCTCCGATGCCCCAGGCGATGCCGATGCGCGGCGCCCAATCGCCATGATCGGGAATGTTGTTCTGCACCTCATAGCGCAGCCCCAGGCTTAGCGTGAAGTTCGGCTTCAGCTTCCAGTCATCCTGATAGAACAGCCCGGCGTCCACCTGGCTGGCGTTGATCAGCGGCTGGCCGGCCGCGAAAATATATTGCGACGGGCCGCCGCCGGCGGCGATAATTTGCGAGAGCGGAACTCCCTGCGCGATCCCCTGCTGCATGATGGCGTAGGAGGCCAGAGAATCGAAGTTGAACTGCCCGTCGAAATTACTGGTGTTGTAATTGCCGTATTCGGCTCCGCGAATGCGCGCGCCGAATTTGAAAAAATGTGTGCCGTGCGTGATCGAGGTGTAATTCTGAAATTCGTAGTTTTTGTTGTGGCTGTAGTTTTCCGGGAAGCTGCTGCCTTCCGTGAACGCCTCGGCGACGGAGATGTTCAGCACCGGATTCACGCCCGTCTGCGTGTTGTTCTGCTGAAAAAATTGGAAATGCGACTCGTTGATCACCGAGGCGCTCACCACCTGCGTCTCGGTAAGCTGCACGGTCTGGTTCTTGCCGTGCTGCGTATAACCGCTGTTGGGCAGGTTGAATCCGCTGACGCCCCCGTTATCGAGCTCGCTGCCCTGCCAGCGATAACGAAAATCGAGAGTAATGTTGGGAGTCAACTGATATGTGACTCGCGGGCTGACATTGTTGAACGTATTCGGCTGGAGCACGCCGTAGGACTGCGACAGCGGCGAGCAGGGCGTCAGAAACGGCAGGCTCGCGCAGCCCGGGTCCAATAACTGCGCCGTCACCAGTTGATCCTCGCGCTGCTGGCGGCGGGAAAAATCGACAAAGAACGACATTTTGCCCTTGATCACCGGGCCGCTCAGGTTCGCCATCAGATTCTTGGTGTCGGAAGCCGGCAGCGCCACGCCGCCGTATGTAATAAACGGATTACGCGCGTCCCAGATATGATCGCTGTAAATCAGATTGACCGATCCGTGGAATTTTTCCGTTCCCGGCTTGGTGAAGATTTCGATTCGCCCGCGTCCGGAGGTGTCGTACTCGGCCGAAAACGGATTGGAGTTGATGCGGATCTCGCGAATCGAATCCTTGGGCGGAAGCTGCCCGCTGGAAAAGCCGTCAATGAAGAACTGCCCGCCGTTGGGACCCGCTGCCGGCCCGGCCAGCGCCAGCAAATCCGATTCGAGGTCGTCGGGATCGTCCGACAACATATCCAGGTCTTCCTGTTTTAATACCAGCGCACCCGCATTCTTGGCCGGATCCAGATCCACTTGCTGCGTATCGGCCACCGTCACTTCCTGCTTCGAGGCTTCCAGCGTCAGCTTCGCATCCAATTGCAGGGGGCGGGCGGCGGGAACGTCGACGCCGGCTTGTTCAAAAACGTTGAAGCCGGTGGCGATCACGCGAATCGTATATCTGCCCGGCGGCAGCCCGGCGATGGAGTACGCGCCGTTATCGTCGGTCTGCGCGGCCTTCACGACGTTATTCGGGCCGCTCGCCGTCACCGTCGCTTTCGGCACCGCCGCGCCCGAAGGATCGAGCACCGATCCGCGGATTACGCCCGCGCCCTGCGCCGCAGCCGCCGCCGCGAACACCGCGGCCAAGAAAATGGTTTTCCAAAAATTCATTCCCGAAAATTCCTTTTATGGTTCGCCTTCGCCGATGCCGCCGCCCAGGCTCCACGACCCGAGCTCCATCTGCCGCGTTCCCGGCCGCGTGAGAATCGGCTCCACGCCGGCCAGCATGGTAATCGCGTTCAATTGATCCGGCTGCGCGCCGACACTGCTCAGGACGATCACCGCGTCGCCAGGTTTAAGGTCGGCCAGAGTTACATTCGGTACGCGATCGAGAAGCTGCGTCAAATCTCCGCCCGCGCCGCGCCCCCCGCCGGATCCGCGTCCGCCGCGGCCCTCGGCGGCAGCAGGCGCGCGGCCCCCATCTTCCGCCGGACGATTTCTCGCCGCCAGCATCTGCGCCATCTGCGGAGGCAGCTTCTTCAGCTTCGCGTCCGCGCCGAGCTTCACCGTCACCGCTTTCTTCGTCGCCAGATCCTTCACCTGCATGATGTGTTCGGCGGCGTCGATCGATACAATGGTCGCCGCGATTTCGCGAAAGCTTCCCGAGACGATTTCCTCGGCGCTCATCTTCGCGCCGTCCTCGCTTTTATTTCCGAGCGCGCGAACCTGATCGCCAACTTTAATCTCCGCCAGCGTCGAGGGCTTGGCGTCGGAAAATTTAATCGAATCGGGCGCGTACCGCTTGATCACCGCTTTCGCTTCCGGCGTAATGGTCATCGATTTCGGCGGACCCGGCGTCTGGCTGCGGACGCTGATCACGATGCTGTCGGGATTCACCGCGGTGACCAACCCGATGACGCCGCGCTTATCCCAATCGGCGCGCTCGGCCGCCTGTTTCTTGGCGATATCGTTCTGCGACATCACCACAACCAGCGTCGCCGCGATCGTTTTGGGATCGTCGCCGGTTTTTCCCACCGCCAGCACCCGGTCGCCCGGATTCACATCGCTCAGCGCGATCGCCGCCGCATTTGCAAGGCTCGTTTCTCCCGGCGCGACGCGCCGCACGCTGCTTTTGGCTTGCAGCTTCACATCGATATCGCCGGAATCGGTTTTAAGGATCAGCTCATTGGCCGCCGCATCCACCTTGCTCACCACTCCCTGCTGCCGGACCGGCGCGTTCTGCGCCAGCGCCCAGGCGCCGGCCAGAATCGCCGCCGCAAACGCGAATCTCCCGTTAAACCCGCTTTTCATAGATATCCTGACGCCCGAACCGCTAAAACGTGCGTGAGACATTGATAAGACTCCCGTTTCAGTCCGGGTGGTTACATCCCGCAGCCGTTTTCCCGATGTCGCTGAAATGCCGCTGGGCGTCGGCTTTACGCAAAGATCCGCCTGTTCTTCGCCTGGATTCTTTTTCGGCCGCCCGGAGGTCGATTTGATTTGCGGGCTGCGTTTACGCCGTCAACGATGGATGCTTCAGATGAAACCCGGTTGCGTCCTGATAAGCCTTGGCCACCGCGAGCAGTTCCGCCTCGCCGAACGGGCGCGCGTAGAAGGTAAACGCGCCAGGCGAGCCGGATTCCAGGAATCCGTGCGGGACGTTGATGGCCGGATAGCCTGCGGTGTTCGCCATCGCGAAATGCCGCTGGATGACGCTGCGCCGCGCCGCCGCGAAATCGAATCCGCCGCGGCCTCGTCCGCCGCCATCTGCGCCCGCTCCGCCGCGGCCCCGTCCGCCTCCGCCGCCCATGTTCGCCGGAACCAGATACACATCCACGTCCGCGGTGGATTCGGCAAGTTTCTCCATCATCATGGCCCGCGCCCGCTGCGATTGCAGATACTCGACCGCCGGAACCACGCGCGCCGTCCGGAATCCGCTGGCCCGCCCCGGATTCGTCATGCGCTTATCGCCATTGGTGCGAATCAGCTCATCGAAAAATACCGCGGATTCGACGCCGTAAGCCGACCCGTCAACAGTCCAATCCGGCAGCTTCACCGGAATCAGCTTGAAGCCGAGCCCTTCCACCGCCGCGATCGCCTTTTCGTTCATCGCCTTCAGCGCCGGATCGCGCACTTCGTCGAACGCCGCCTGCAAAATCCCGACGCGGATCTTTTTGAGATCCGCCTTGGCGCTCCAATTGAACGGAATTTCAGACACGCTCAGATCGCGGCCATCCGGACGCGCGATCACGCTCATCACCACCGCGCAATCCTCCGCGTAGCGGCACATCGGACCGAGCCGATCCTGGGTCCAGCTCAGCGCCATCACCCCGTAGCGGCTGATGCGCCCGAAGGTGGGGCGCAGGCCGGTCACGCCGCAGCGGCCCGAGGGGCTCAAAATCGATCCGCTCGTCTCGGTTCCGATGGCGAACGCGACGCAGCCGCCGGCCGTCGCCGATCCCGGCCCGGCCGACGATCCGCTCGATCCTTCGCTCAAATTCCACGGATTATTCGTCCGGCCGCCGAACCACTGGTCGCCCTGGGCGAGCTCACCCGAGGTTAACTTCGCCAGCAGCACCGCGCCGGCGTCGCGCAGCATTTCCACCACGCTCGCGTCTTCATTGATCATTTGATCTTTGTAGGCGCCCGAACCCCAAGTCGTCTTGTATCCTTTCACCGCGATGATGTCTTTGGCACCCCATGGAATCCCGTGCAGCGGACCTTTGTAATGCCCGGCTGCGATCTCCGCGTCGGCCCGCCTGGCCTGCTCCATCGCAAGGTCGTCCAAAAAGGTCACCACGCAATTCAGCTTCGGATTGAAGCGATGCAGCCGGTCCAGGTACATCCGCGTCAACTCAACTGAGGTCACCTGCTTCGTCTTCAGGAGCTGCGCCAGCTGGATCACCGGCGCGAAGGCCAGATCCTCGATGTTCGACGGACGCTTCACCGAAGGCGTGCTGAAGTGGATCGGCTCTTTGACCCGATTCACCTTCATGCCCGGCGTGATCGGGCTGAAATAAAACGGCGGCTGCACGTCGTTGGGAATTTCCAGCTTGCGAACTTCTTCATAACCGGACAGCGCGCGATTCACTCCCTGGACCATCGCTTTGACGTCCTCTTCGCTGAAGGTCAACCCGGCGATGGCCAGCGCATCCTTGATCATCTGCTCATTGATCGGCGCTTCGCCGGCTTCCTGCGCCTGCGCCCACAAAACGCCGGGCAAAAGGCTGGAGCCGAGTCCGATTCCGGAAAAATAAGCGAGAAAACGCCGCCGATGAGCGTCCGTATTGAGGAACTTGGGATGCATGCGGCGATTATATCGAAATGATCCAAGCGCTCGCCGGGCTTCGAAACGCAAAAAAAAAACGGCCGGGTCCGGCGGCTCCGCGGAGGATCGGAGCTGCCTTCACCCGGCCGGTGCCCCCCGTACAAGGTGGCGGGGCAACTTGAATTAAATCGCGAGGTAGAGGGTGGTTCCCCCGCGATTCACCAGCAGGAGCACCGGAGCATCTTTGGGCGTGCCCGATACCGCCTGCTTGAACTCACTCACATTGCCGACTGCCCTGTGATTCACTTCCAGGATCACGTCGCCGCGCTGCAAACCGGCGTCGGCCGCTTTGCTGTCAGGATTCACCGAATCCACCACCACGCCTTTCGTCGCAGGCGCCAGCTTCAGCTCCTGCGCCGTATCCGGAGTCAGAGTCTCCACCTGCACTCCTTCGAGCACCGCGTTCTCTTTCTCGCCGCCATTATTGAGCGCCTGCGGCTCGTTCGACGGAAATTCGCCCAGTTTCACCGCGATCTGTTGAGTATTGCCGTTGCGCCACACTGTAAGGTTCGCGGTCGTGTTCGGACTCATTTCGCCGATCATCAGCCGCAACTGATTGGCGTCATTCACCGGCTTCCCGTTCACAGCCGTGATAATGTCGCCCTTCTGCAACCCGGCTTTCGCCGACGGGCTGTTGGGGGTCACATCGCCCACCAGAGCGCCGCTCGTCGTGGTGTTGAAAGCCTTGGCCAGCGCGGGCGTCACGTCTTCCGGCAGAATCCCCAGATAGCCACGCTCGACCTTGCCATGCGCCAGGATCTGATCCATATCGTGCCGCGCCAGATTGATCGGAACCGCGAAGCCGATGCCCTGATTGCCGCCGGAGTTGCCGGCCAGAATTGCCGTGTTGATCCCGATCAGGTGGCCTTCATCGTCCACCAGCGCGCCGCCCGAATTGCCGGGATTGATCGGAGCGTCGGTCTGGATGAAATCCTCCACATCTTCAATCCCCAAGCCGCTGCGTCCGGTCGCGCTGACGATTCCCGCCGTCACCGTCTGGCCCACGCCGAACGGATCGCCCACCGCCAGAACGATATCGCCCACTTCGACCTGGCTCGAATTGCCGAGCACCAGCGACGGGAAGTTGGACCCGTCAATCTTTAGAACCGCGATGTCGGTGCGCGGGTCGGTGCCGATCACGCGAGCCTTAAAGACACGCTTATCATGCAGCGTCACGGTCACATCGGTGGCATGATCCACCACGTGATTGTTCGTCAGAATGTAACCTTCCGGACTCACGATCACGCCCGAGCCCAGGCTTTTTTCGCGCTGCTCTTTGGGAATGTTGAAGCCCGGGAAATTGTCGCCGAAAAATTGGCGGAAAAACGGGTCCATTCCCAAGCCCTGCATGCCGCGCGCATCGTTCTTCACCACGCGCGAGGAAGAAATATTGACCACCGCGGGAACCACTTTCTTCACCACCGCGGAGTATCCGCGGCGCGCCGATTCTTCCGAGCGGGAAGCCGTCTTGATCGTCGCCGGCGGATTGGTATTCGGAAGCGTCGCGGCTCCGATAATGCCACCCACAACCAGCAATGCGCCGGCGGAAACCGCGGTTAATGTTGTTCTGCGCGACTTAAAGGACGTCACCAGGAAATTTCTCATTGTTTTGCCACCTCGCTTACAGCTTAGGTCCGGCGGGCGTTGTAGCCCATAGAGCCGCTCGGCTAACATTGGCCGCCACGAAAGGGTATTCTCGATCCCGGATTGACGGTATGGCGCCCCGACCGAGAGCTAAACTCCCGCCGGAGCAGGGGAGTAATGGCCGCCCCTGCCGCTGCTAAATTGCTGATACAGAGCAGGATTTCGCGTAAGATTCGAAAAGGAGCGCGCTTTGCCGCAACAAGATCTGTCCGGCAGCCTGGTTCTCTCAATCCTGATCATCTTCGGCTCCGCCAAGCTGATGGCCGAGATTTTCGAGCGCGCCGGCCAACCGGGCATCGTGGGCGAGATCGTGGCGGGGGTGGTGATCGGCCCGGGCGTGCTGAACTGGATTGCGCCGAATGACGTGGTGACCATCCTCGGCGCGTTGGGCATCATGTTTCTGATGTTCCGGGTGGGCACCGAAGTGAACGCGCGAGAGCTGGTTGGCGTCGGCGGAACGGCGGTCGTGGTCGCCTTCAGCGGCGTTGCGGCGCCTTTTCTTGCGGGATGGGGCATCTGCCTGCTGTGGCGCAAGCCGCTGCTGGAATCGATCTTCGTCGGCGCGGCGATGACCGCGACCAGCGTCGGCATCACAGCCGAAGTTCTCGCGCGCCGCGGCGTTCTGTCCAAGGATTCGAGCCGCATCATCCTCGGCGCGGCGATTATCGACGACGTACTCGCGTTGCTGGTGCTCGGGGTGGTGAGCAGCGTCGCTCACGGGCAGGTGAACCTGGTCGAACTCGTCTTGACGCCGGTCTGCGCGCTGATCTTTATCGCCATCGTCATGCGCTGGGGAAGCTGGACCGCGAGCAAAATTTTGCGCCGCCTCGAGCAGGTTCTGCGCATCGGCGAAGCGCCGTTCGTGCTGACCATCATTCTGCTATTCGGCTTGGCCGCTCTATCAGTCAAAGCAGGCGTCGCCGCCATCACCGGCGCGTTTCTGGCGGGCGCGGCATCGAGCGAATCGATTCCCGCCCGCGCGCGCGAGCAAACTTTCGCCATCGCCGAAATGTTTCTGCCCTTCTTTCTGGCCGGAATCGGGCTGTATGTGAAAATGCCCGCGTTTCGCGAACCGCGCACGCTGGGGCTGGCAGTGGTGATCCTCGCCGCCGCGATCCTTTCTAAAGTGGTCGCCTGCGGGTTGGGCGCTCTATCTCACGGATGGATCGTCGCCGAGCGCGTCGGATTGGGGATGATTCCTCGCGGTGAATTCTGCATTGTCGCGGCGCAAGTCGGCCTTATGCTCGGAGTGATTCCCGCCGATACGTACGCGGTCGTGGTGGCGATGGCGGTCGGAACGACGATGCTCGCTCCGCCGCTGATCGATTTCGCCTTCCGCGAGCAGGGGCGATCAAAAACGCTCGAAATGCCGCTTTTTTAGTCAAAAAAGCGCGTTTTTAATACACATTCGTCTCCATCGCCTCGCGCGGCTGCGCAAAGCGCGTGATGCGCAGATCGTCGATGTTGATCGTCCGGGCGCGGCCATTGAGGACCTCTTCGGCGATCAGCATCCCGGCCGCCGGCGCGTGCATGACGCCATGCCCGCTGAAGCCGCTCGCGTCGATGTAATTGTCAAGCTCCGGATGACGGCCCAGAATGGGGCAATCGTCTGGGGTGACCTCATACAGGCCCGCCCAGCAGTTCCGCCGGACGATTCCCGTTTCGGCAAGGAACGGAAACCGCCGCGCGCCCATTTCGAGCACGCGCTCGAGCCACTCCCAATCGACCGCCAGATTTTCACTCGGAGGTTCCGCTTCATTCGTCGCTCCGATCAGCAGCTTCTCGCCTTCGGGCCGCATGTAAAATCCGGTTTCGGTATCGATGACGAAAGGAAACGGCGGGAGCTTCACGGCCTCCGTCATGTACACGCAGCGCCGATACGGCAATACGGGAATTTTCAATCCCGCGAGCGCGCCCACCTGCCCGGCCCACGGCCCGGCGGCGTTGATCACGGTTTCACAGGCGATGGTACCTTGCGTGGTTTCAACGGCCGTCAAGCGGCGGCCGCTCCGCCGGAAGCCGGTGACGCGGGTCGATCGCCGAACCTCGACGCCGGCGCGCCGCGCGGCATTCAGATATCCGGTCGCGATTCCATGAGGATCGCAATGGCCGTCATCGGGGCAAAAGGTCGCGCCGAGAAGATCGCCGAAGCGGCCGGCCGGCAGCAGATCCGCCGCCTCTTTTGCCGTAAGCAGGCGGCTCGGCACTCCCAGCGATTGCTGAAGGGCGACATTGCGCCGATACTGCGCCCACGTTTCGGGTCCGGAAACCAGAAGCAGATATCCGATCTGCTTCAATCCGGAAAATCCGCCCACTTCTTCCTCGAAATGTTTCAAACGTTCGATGCTGTAAATGGACAGCCGGATGTTCACCTCGGTCGCGAACTGATGGCGCACGCCGGCCGCCGAGCGAGCCGTGCTTCCGGAAGCTTCGGCGCCGTTTTTTTCGACGACAACGACGTCCCTGCATCCGCGCGCCGAAAGATGATAGGCGATCGACGATCCGATGATTCCCGCGCCGGCGATCACCACCGGCGCAATGTCGCGAGACATTTCTTTATTGTAGAAGCACGGCCTAAAATAAAATCTCATGTCTCCGGACACCGCCGCAGTGCGGCCAGGCGAGGAACTCGACACGATTGCGCTCGGCGCTTATCTTCGCGGCAAAATTGACGGCCCGATCGGCGTCCGGCAGTTCCCCGGCGGCCACTCCAATCTGACCTATCTGCTCACCATCGGGCCACGCGAATACGTGCTGCGCCGGGCGCCGCTCGGGCCGGTTGCGCCGAAAGCGCACGACATGGTTCGGGAAGCGCGCGTGCTTGAAGCGGTTCATCCTCACTTCCCGCCGGCGCCGGAAGTGTACCTGGTCTGCGAAGATCCGAGCATCCTGGGTTCGCCGTTTTTCCTGATGGAGCGCCGGCGCGGCATCGTTCTGCGCGATCGGGTTCCTGCGGAAATTTCGCGCCAGGCGAATTACGCCGCGCGCATCAGCCGCGCCTTCGCCGATTGCCTGATCCAGCTTCACGCGATCGACGTCGAAAGACATGGCCTGCTCGCGCTCGGCAAGCCCGAAGGTTTTCTCGCGCGCCAGGTGAAAGGATGGTCGGATCGCTGGGCGCGCGCGCAAACCGGCCCATCGCCCGAAATGGATCGCGTCATTGGCTGGCTTTCTCGAACCATTCCGACCTCGCCCGCGCCGGCTTTGGTCCACAATGATTTCAAGCTCGATAACGTGATGCTCGATGAGCGCTCGCCCGACCGGATCGAAGCCGTGCTCGACTGGGAGATGGCCACGGTCGGCGATCCGCTCTGCGATCTCGGCTTGACGCTGTGCTACTGGTCCTCGACCGAAATTCCCGGCACGTCCGAGCAGGCCATCAGCGCGGGCCCGGGCTGGTGGACGCGCGATCAGTTGGTCCGCCACTACGCCGAAAAAACCGGCCGCGATCTCGGCGCCTTGCCGTGGCACGAGGTGTTCGGAGTCTTCAAGCTCGCGGTCATTCTTCAACAGATCTATTTCCGTTTCGTCCGCGGCCAAACCGCCGATGAGCGCTTTCGCAATTTCAACCAGCGCGTCGAATCGCTCATCGCCCGCGCGGCGTCAATGATTTCATCGCAATGAAACGGACTCGGGAGTGCGCTCGCGCGCCAAGGTAAATCATCGTGAGCGTTCTTTACCTCGTTCGCCACGGTCAGGCCGGCACGCGTGAGAATTATGACGCGCTCTCGCCGCTCGGCCGGCGCCAGGGGCAACTGCTCGGCGAATATTTCCGCGAGCAGCAGATCGAGTTCGAGGCGGTTTACTCCGGCGCGCTCGAACGGCAGAAAGCGACGGCTCGCGAAGCGATTCCGGACGCGAAAATCCGCGTCGACGAAGGCTGGAACGAATTTGACCTGGCCCAGGTCTTTGCCGAATACGCTCCGCGGCTGGCCGCGCGCGACGACGATTTTCGCCGCGAATACGACGCCATGCAGGCCGCGCTCGCCGAAAGCGGCGGCGCGCATGAGCATCCGATTCATCGGCGTTGGAACGAGTGCGACAAGAAAGTGATCCAAGCCTGGATCGCGGGCCAGTTCGATTATTCCGGCGAATCGTGGCCGGTTTTCGTCGCGCGAATCCACGGCGCGCTGGAGCGCGTGATGCATCACCAGGGCAACACGATCGTCTTCACCAGCGCGACGCCCATCGGCGTGAGCGCCGCCCGGACGCTGGATCTGGCCGACGGCAGAGCGATGCAGCTTGCCGGCGTGCTGCTCAACGCCAGCTTCACTACATTTCGGGTCCGCCCCAACGAATTCCGGCTTTTCAGCTTAAATAACGTGCCGCACCTTTCGACCTCCAGGCTGCGGACATTCCGCTAGCGGAGGTGGGATCAAAATCTTTCCTCCGCCGGCTTGCTAATTGGACGGGACGCTGAAATATGGGACGCCGGCCTGGGTCATCATTTTATTCAGCGCCGGAACATCCGCCGCGAGCTTATTCAGCTCGGCCGTATCCTTCTGCAATTGCGAGGAGCACTCCTGCACCTCCGCGATCTGATGCGACGTCGGCGCGCCGGTGTAGCCGTCGATTGCGCCGAGCAGCCGGGAAATTTTTTGCGTGATCGGCGGCGGAGCATAAGGCGGGGGCGCTCCGGCGCCGCCTCCAAAGCCGCGCCCGCCCGCGGGAGGCTCGAAGCGATCGGCGACCGTTTTGGCGCGCGCCAGCAGATCGTCCGCCGATTTCTTGATATTGTCGGGGACCTTCGGCGCGTTTGGCTGTTTCCAGCTATCGGTAAGTTGCGCCAGCGCGTTGTGGATGGCGACGGCGCGCCGCCGGGCGGCGTCGGCTTGGCGCGTGAGACTCAGTAAAGTATCGATCGTTTGCCGGCGCTTGTCGCGATCGGCGGGGGAAACCTGGATGCGCGGGTCCTGTTCAACCGATGCAGTCTTGGAATCGGTCGCGCCGCCCATGGCGATGGTGACGGTGTAGGTTCCCGGATCGACCAGCGTGCCGCGATTGCCGAGGCCGCCGCGTCCTCCTCCGCCGCCGCGTCCGGCGGCCGGGGGATTGCCGCCGCTCGGCTCAACACCGAAATCGTTTTGCAGTTCCCCGCCGAGGCCTTCTTCCGGATTGGCTTCCGCCGCGGGCGCCGCGCCGCCGCGACCTCCGCGACCTCCATTGCCGCCGCGACCTCCTCGGCCCGCGAGGGCCTCCGGCGGGTTCGGCGGATCGTGTCGCAGATCCCAGGCGATGCGCGTCACTTCGCCGCCTGTCGCGCGCGCTTCAAATTGACGAACGCTCTTGCCGGATTGATCCGCGACCGTCACCTTCACCGGTCCGGAATTTTTCGCGAAGAAATCGAGCACCAGCCCGCCTGGCGCGTTCGGAGCAAAAAACAGCGCGGAGCCGACGAAGCCGCGATAATCCGCCATCTTCCATTCGACCGCGGGACGCGGGGTGAACAGCTTCAGATCGCTGGTCAGCACCTGGGGGTTCATCTCCTCAAGAACGCTGATGTCGTCCATGATCCAGATCGAACGGCCGTGCGTAGCCAGAATCAGATCGTGATCGCGAGGGTGAATTTGAATATCGAAGACCGGAACGGTGGGCAAGCCGTTCTTCATCTGATGCCAGTTCTGGCCGCGATCAAACGTGACGAACATGCCGAACTCGGTTCCGGCAAAGAGCAGATCGGGATTCACGGGATCTTCACGAATCACGTGCACGGTTCCGGCCTCGGGCGGGATGCCGTTGGTGATTTTCTGGAACGAATCGCCGTAATTTCTGGTGACGAAGATATAGATGCCGTAGTCGGCGCTGCGGTGGTTGTCGAACGTCACGTAGGCCGTGCCCGGATCTTTGTGCGAAGGCTCGATGCGGCTGATGTATCCGCCCTTGGGCACGCCCATGACGTGGCTAACCACGTTTTGCCAGGTTTTTCCGTCATCACGCGACATCTGCAAATTCCCGTCGTCGGTTCCCACCCAGAGCACGCCGGCTTTGACGGGCGATTCGGCGATGGCAGTGATGCACGGCCAGGCCGCGATGCCGTCGCTGGCCGATAATTGATCGGCCTGCACCTTGCCCATCAGCGGCATTTTGGTGCGATCGGCATTGGTCGTCAGATCCTCTCCCAGAACCTGCCAGGTATCGCCGCGATCCGTCGATTTAAACAGATGATTGCCGCCGTAATAAATCGTTTTTGGATCGTGCGGCGAAATCAACAGCGGCGAGTTCCACTGGAAGCGATAGCGCGGCGCCTGATCATTCGGCTCCAGCGGGCGAATCGACTTTGACTCGCTGGTGCGCAGGTCGCGGCGGATCAAGTTTCCATCCTGCGATTCGGCGTAAATAATGTTGGGGTCACTCGGATCGATGCGATTGTAGAAACCGTCGCCGCCCGCGACCGTGATCCAGTCGTCGTTGCCGATACCCAGCGTTTGCGTGGTGGAACTGGGCCCGCACCAGGAGTAATTGTCCTGCAACCCGCCGCAGACGTGATACGGCTTTTGAAAATCGTAGGCGACCTCATAGAACTGGCCGATGGCGAAATTGTTGATGTGCCGCCAGCCGCGGCCGCTGTCCATGGTGACCCAGACGCCGCCGTCGTTGCCGATCACCAAATGATCCGAATTGGCGGGATCGATCCAGATGGCGTGAACGTCGCTGTGGACGCGCTCGAATCGGTCTTGCGAAAACGTCTTTCCGCCGTCCTCGGACAGGTAAATATTCACGCCGCCCATCCACACTTTGTTTTCGTTGTTGGGATCGACGCGAATCTGGCTGAAATAGGACGGGCGGGGATCGGTATCGCTCATATGCGTCCAGGTTTCGCCCTTGTCCTCGGAGCGATAGACGCCGCCCTGTGTTGCGTGCTGCACCTCGGCGTAGACGATATTCGGGTTCTTGCGATAAATATCGAGCGCGCAGCGGCCCAGGTCGCCCGTGGGCAGGCCGTGAGTCATGCGCGTCCAATGCGCGCCGCCGTCGATGGTGCGATAGAGCCCGCTGCCGGGACCGCCGCCATTGAAGCCGAAGGCGCTGCGACGGCGCTGATACATTGCGGCGTAAAGAATATTGGGGCTTTGCGGATCGATGGCGATATCGGTTGCGCCGGTATCTTCGTCGATGAACAGAGACAGCGTCCAGGTGGCCCCGCCGTCGGTCGATTTGTACACCCCGCGTTCTTTATTCGGCCCCCACAGATCGCCCTGCGCGGCGACGTAAACGATATTCGGATTGGTGGGATGAACCACGATGCGTCCGATGTGGTGCGTTTCCTTCAGGCCGAGATGAACGAACGTGTTGCCTCCGTCCATCGATTTATAAACGCCGTTGCCCCAGGACGAGCTCTGCCGGTTATTCGCTTCTCCGGTGCCGACGTATAGGATCGAAGGATTGGAGGGCGCCAGCGCCAGGTCGCCGATGGAGGGATTGGATTGATCCTCGAAGATTGCCTTCCATGTGGTCCCGCCGTTCACGGTTTTAAAAATTCCGCCGGCCGCGGCGCCGACGTAAATAATGCGCGGGTCCGATTCGACGATCGCGAGGTCGTCGACGCGGCCGCCCATCTCGGCGGGTCCGATGCCGCGAAACTTCAGATTCTTGAGCGCGGCGTCATAGGAAGGTTGCGCGAACGCGGCGGAGGCGAACAGCAGAGCAAGAGCAATATTTCGCGAGGTCATGGTTCCACATTTTATATCAGGAATTTGTGAAAACAAAAACCGGTACTGAATTTTCTATTCCGGTGATATAATCCTCCCAATGCATGGGGGACCTCGCGTCTCCTAAATTCATTTTCGAGGGGAGTTCCGGCATGAAACGAATGTTCGCGCTTGCTATTTCGGTCTTGCTTGTTGCCTCTTTAGTTTGCGCTCAAACGACTACCGGCGCGCTTTCCGGCACCGTCACCGATCCGGCGGGCGCCGTGGTTCCGGGCGCAAAGGTGGAAGTGATCAATCAGAACACCGGCGTCACCACGACGCTAGTGACGAACGAGGCCGGTCTGTACCGCGCGGCCTTTCTGATTCCGGGCACCTACACGGTGCGAGTCACGGCCCCGGGATTCGCGACCTTTGAATCCAAGGGGATCGTGGTGGAGCTGGCGCATGAGCCGGTGGTGAACGCGACGCTGCAAGTTGGCGCGGTGGGCCAGACGGTGGAGGTGGAAGGCTCGGCGCCGCTGCTGGTCACCGATACCTCGCAGATCAGCCAGGACGTGCCGTCGGAGACGGTGATGAGCATGCCGGGCATTCAGGGCGGCATGGATAAGATGGCGCTGACGGCTCCCGGCGTCGTGGTCGGATTTGGAAATATCAACTCGAACGGGCTGCTTTTTTCGGCGAACGGACAGCGCGCGCGATCGAATAATTTTTTATTGGACGGTCAGGATAACAACGACCCGACGATCGCCGGGCGGGATATCAGTTCAGCAACCTGGAAGCGGTCGGCGAATATCAGGTGATCACGAATCAGTACAGCGCCGAGTATGGGCGTAACGCGGGCGCGATCGTGAATATTCGCGTCAAATCGGGGACCAACAATTTTCACGGCGTGGGCACCTATTTCCGCCGCGACGATCAGAACTGGACCGCGCTCGATAACATTCAAAAAGCGGGCGGCCTGACGAGCCCGCCGGCTTATAAAGATTCGATTCTCGGCGGCCAGTTCGAGGGGCCGATCGTCAAAAACAAGATTTTCTTCAACATGTGGCTTCAGCGCGAGTGGATTCGCCAAACCAGCAGCTATATCGGATCGCCGAGCAGTCTTGCGCCGACGCCGGCGGGGCTGACGGAGCTCGAGGCGTATTTTCCCAACTCGGTGACGCTGCAAAATTATGTGAAATACGGGGCGTGGTCGATCCCGCTCGGCAACCCGACGATTGTTACCCGTTACCTGACCAACGTGAGTCTGACGGCGCCCAACGGCCAGACGATCAGCGTGCCGTTCGCGCCGGTGCAGCGCTTTGTTCCCACGCCTTCCGACAACTGGGATTCCGGCGTTCACGTCGATTATCACCTATCCGACAGCATGCAGCTTACCGGGAAATTTTACGATCAGAATAACAACACACCATACTCGGCGAGCAACGGCCAAGCCGGTTATTTTGTCGGATCGCCGAGCAAGAGCTATCAGGCTGGCGGAGCTTGGGTGTGGACCGTGAACCCGACGCTGGTAAACGAATTTCGCTTCAGCGCGACGCAGAGCGAATTCGACAGTTTCGGCGGCAACACCTACGGATTCGACAAGCTCACGCAGAACATCGCCAATTCCACGATCACCGGCTATCTGGGGTACGGGCTTGCGTATAATCTGCCGCAGTATCGGCAAGTCCACAGTTATCAGTACCAGGACAACGTGAGCAAGCAAATGGGGCGGCACGCGTTGAAAATGGGCGTGCAGTTCATCAACGACGATATCCCGCTGGGATTTTTGCCGAACGTGAACGGCGTTTACACCTTCAACAATTTCCAGCAGTACCTGAACAACACGCCGTCCACGTTCGCCGGCGCTGCGGGCATTCCCATCGAAAAGCCGCACGAGCTCGATCAGGCGTATTACTTCGAGGACGATTTCAAATTCCGCCCGAACCTGACGTTCAATCTGGGCATCCGCTATGAGTATTCGGGCCAGCCGATTAATCTCCTCAATCAGGAGACGGTGCCGCGCGAAAGCAATCCGGCTACGGCGATCTGGAACACGTCGCTGCCGCTCACCGATCGCGTCTACCCGAGCTATCCGGCGCCGTCGAAGAACTTCGCGCCGCGGATCGGTCTGGCCTGGACGCCGCAGCACAACGGCGGCTTCATCGGCAAACTGCTGGGCCAGCAGGCCACCGTGGTCCGCGCCGGGTTCGCCATCGCCTACGACCCCGCCTTCTACAATCTGTTCCTCAACGCCGCCACTGCCGCTCCCGTCGTATTCGCGTATACGCTCAACTACTCCAACGGAAGTTACCCGCCGATGCCGTCCGACATTACGGGCGCGAATCTGCAAAAGCTCTATGCTCCTCCGCCGGGCGTCGATCCGCGAACGCTGAATCAGACCCTGTTTGCGCCGAACTTTCTGAATCCGTATTCGGAGAGCTACACGTTCGGAATCCAGCGGATGATCGGCAGCCACATGGGCCTCGAAATGCGATACGTCGGAACGCAGGCCGTGCACCAGTTCGCCACGCGCAACGGCAATCCGTACATCGCCGGATTCGCCAACAACGGCTTCGCCAACGTTCTGCCGTCCGGAGTTACGCCCGGAGTCAACACCTCCTGCTCGACCTGCAACGGCCGGGAGAACCCGAATTACGCGGTAATCCGCCTGCGCGACAACAGCGCGCACGCCAGCTACAACGGGCTGCAACTGGCGTACACGATCCGCGATCTGGCCAATCAGCTCACCATGTCCACGGCGTTTACCTGGAGCAAGGCCATGGATAATATCAGCGAGGTCTACACCTTCACCAGCTCCGGCTCGATCGTGCTGGCGCAGGATCCGTTCAACACCAATAGCGGCGAGCGGGCGCTATCGAACAACGATATTCCGTTGGCTTTGTCGGTGAATTTGAGCTGGACGATGCCGTGGCTTAAAGGAACGTCGCATTGGTACGATCGGGTCGCGGGCGGCTGGACGATCGGCGCATTCGAAGTGGCGCAGAGCGGGCGGCCGATGACGGTGCTGCAACAGTCCTTGACCGTGAACCCGCTGGAGGACGCCGCGGCGGTGGCCTTCGTCGGCGGATCGAGCGAGCTGCGGCCGTTTCTGTCGAATCCGAGCGCTCCGCTGGGAACGGTTGGCGAGTACATGCCGAACGGCACGCTGGTGAATCTGGCGAACACGTCGCAGCAGGTTTCGCCGTCGAGCGTGCATTGGATCTACAACACGCTCGCCGCCGACCAGCACTTCGGGACTCCGTTCGGCGTGGCGCGCAATACGCTGACCGGGCCGATGCTCCAGTACCTGAACCTTTCGATTTACAAGAATTTTTCGGTGACCGAAAGATGGAAACTCCAGCTTCGGGCGGAAGCGACCAACGCGCTGAACCACGTCAACTATCCGATTCCCAACCTGAACGTGGACTCGGGCACGGCGACCACGTTCCTGAATCCGACCTACGGAGAAGAATCGGCCTCGCTTGCGCCGCCGCGAATTCTGCGGTTAGGCGCGCGGATTATTTTCTAGCGCGCGCCGCCGAGGGCATGCTCTTCAGCTCCGCGCGGGGTAAAGGCCGCTGTCCAAACTACCGGTGGAAACGGCCTTCGAGAACGCCTTTGCCCAGGATGTGGCCATCCATGGCTTTCATCACCTCGGCGCGCGTGGCGTCCGGTCCCAGGTCGAGCTTGGTATCCAGCGCATACAGCTCGAACGTGTAGTGATGGTAAGGGCCCGCGGCCGGCGCACCCGGCCCGCGATAGCCGACCGTGTTTCCGCCGTTTTTAAGCTGGATCGCTCCGTCGGAAAGCTTCGGTTCCGCGGGGACGCCTTCCGGCAGGGACCGCGCATCCCCCGGAATGTTGATTACCATCCAGTGCAGCATGTCTTCAGTGGTTTTATTGCGCGCCACGTCCGGATCGTGCATGTGCAGCACGAAGCTGACCGTGTTTGCCGGAACGTTGGACCATTCAAGCTTCGGCGAAACCGGATTCGACACCGCTTGTGTGTATTTGTCCGGAATGACTCCGCCATCTTCAAAAGCGGAAGTCGTCAGCGTCAAGCCAGGGCGCGCGGGACCCTTATTTTGAGCGAAACTCCAATGCGCGGAAGCCAGAACAGCAGCGGTAACCAGTGCGGTGCGGAATGTCATATCGTCCTCTTCGTTTGAGTCTAATATACGATACACCGCGAGCAAAACGGATCACGCGGTCCGGGCCGTGACCGCTCCGAAGCGCCGCTCCCGCCGTTGAAATTCCTCGACGGCGGCGGCGAGGTCTTCGCGCGTGAAATCCGGCCACATGCGCCGGGTAAAAACCATTTCTGCGTAGGCGCACTCCCAAAGCAGAAAATCGCTCAGACGCTGCTCGCCGCTGGTGCGGATGAGAAGATCGACATCGGGGCCGAGATGCTGGGAGAGGTCTCCGCCTTTGGCGGCCGCGTCGAGGATCGCCTGGCGCGAAGAATAATCGATCGCCAGGCGCAGCAGAAGCCTGTTGCCGGCGGCGGTCTTGCGCTCGGTTTTCTCCAGCAGCTCGATCAGGGCCGGGGGAAGACGGTCGCGCCGGCCGATGGCTTCCAGGCGCACGCCGTTGGCCACGCAGCGGTCGGCTTCTTGAATCAGATAGCGGCCGAGCAGTTTCATCAGCCCGGTGATTTCGTTCCTCGGCCGGCGCCAGTTGTCGGATGAGAACGCGTAAAGCGTCAGCACCGAGATCCCGAGCGAGGGCGCCGATTCGATGGTGCGCCGCACGGCGTCGGCGCCGGCGCGATGCCCGCTCAAACGAGGCAGGCCGCGCGATGTCGCCCATCGCCCGTTGCCGTCCATGATGATGGCGACGTGGATTCCATCGCCAAAAGTACTTCTCATTGCAAAGTATTCCTCCGACTAAACCGCGAAAAATGCATCGCGATTCCTTTACCGCTTGGACGCTTCGAGGATCGCTTCCATGTGATCCAGGTACTTATCGAAGGCCTTGCGCCCGGCGGCGGTCAAGGTGTACTCGGTCTTCGGCATGCGTCCTTCAAAAGACTTGGTGCAGGCGATGTACTTGGCTTCCTCGAGCTTGCGAGCGTGGACGCTCAGGTTTCCATCGGTAGTTTGCAGCAGATTTTTGAGATCGTTGAATGTCAGCGGAGCATCGGCGGCGGCCAGCGCGCTGATGATCCCCAGCCGCATGCGGGGATGAATGAGTCGGTCCAGATCGGGAATCGGGCCGCTTTTTGCGGCAATGGGCCGCGCCGCGGGCGCGCGATGCGATGCAAGTGCGTTATTCTTGGCCACCGATTCTCTCCTTATCCGCCATACCGCCTGGCGATAATCACCCCGAAAACAATATGCAGGCCGCCGAATCCGAGCGCCAGCCACACATCGTTCCATGGCACGGACCATGCCGCGGGCATGAACATCGCAATCGCGCCCTCGATCAGAAAACAGACGCCCATCACCGGCACCACCGGGACCGAAAACGCGCCGCCCGTCACCACACCCGCGCCGTAAAGCATCAGCCACACGCCGGGAATGGCCGTCGCCGCGCCTACGCGCCACAAAACCACTGTCAGCGCCGCCCCTACCACCAGCGGAGGGACGAAGCTGAACAGAAACTTTCGCGCCGGCGCCGACCACATCGGCTTACCGGCCCTGGCCGCCTTTCGCCACATGGCGAGAATGCCGATCGCGATCGCCAGAACGCCCTCGGCCACCCAGGTGATCACCCAGCGGCCGATGGAGCTCTGCCGCGCCGCGACGAAGCTCGCCGCCAGCGCTGTCACGCCCATCGCCACGCCGCCCCAGCCCGGAACCGCCGTAAAAGATCCGGCGCGCTCCATCGTTTCGCGGATGTAGCGCAGATTATCCATGGCGCGCGCATCGATCGGGATGGGCTTGGAATTGCGGAGGGGCTGAACAGAAGCCATAAGGTAAATCAGTTCACTACTGTAGCGCATCTCACTTGCGGCGCTCAACAGAAAAATAGTGCTCTAAGGCGCAAAGCAAATCCGATTCGAACCTCCATCGGCAGGCTCAGAATAACGCAATGTAGTTCTTTTTGTCAAGTACTTTATATCGCAGAGTTAAAGGAAAGCTTTCCCGCGAAAAAGCGGATGAGATTTAACGGGTTTCGATCGGCTGCTCCGGCGCGCGCTCCAGATGCGGAGCGAATTCGCGATGCAGTCGGCGCCACAGATAGGCCACGCAAACCAACTGGACCAGCGCCATCGACAGCGGAATCCCCTGAATCCCGATCCAGCGCGTCAGCACGAAATCGAGCGCCAGATTCAGAATTGCGTACAGCGCCGTGGCGCGCAGCAGCATAAAATTCGCTTTCATCGAGGAGATCAGCCGCAGCACCAGCGCCATCGCCATGCTGGACGGAATGGCGAGAAGCGAGAAGCGCTGAACGGCGGTGACCAGCGGCGTATCGGCTCCGGTGAATTGCCCGTGCTCGAAAGACAGGCGGACCAGCGGTTCGGAGATGATCATCAGAATGGCGATGGCGGGCAGCGTGATCGCCAGGATGATTGCGGTGTAGCTGCGCAGGCTTTGCCGGACGTGCTCCCAGCCGGCGCTGACGGTGAGCTCGGAAAAGTGCGGGAGAATCGCCGTCGCCACGGCCGCGGGCCCGATCGCCATCAACACCACACTCAGCCGCGTTCCGTAATTTAACGCCGAGACGCTGCCCGGCCCGAGCATTCCAGCGATTCCCTGATCGATGAGCGGCGCTCCCATCAGCAGGAAAATTCCTCCGATGACCGGCCCATATTGCCTGGCCGCCTGATGGAGCGCGGGATTCCATCCGTGCCAGTGCGGCAGAACCGGTAAACCGCGCCGGACCATGTACACTGCCAGCAGTGCGATCTCGATGATCCCGCCGGCGAGCGTTCCGAGCGCAAGCGAATAGACGCCCCAGATTTGCGAATAAAGAAGCAGGAACACGATGGAGGCGACCGGGGTCAACGCCGGCAGAACCGCGGGAATCGCAAAGCGCGCTTCCGTATTCAGTACGGAGCGCCAGATGACGGTAAATGCCGTCAGCGGCACGATCGGCAGCATGACCCAAAACAGCGAGCACGTCAGCGCGAGCTTATCGGCGTTGAAGCTTGACGCGAGCAGTTTGAGAATCCACGGCGCGAAGAGTCCGGACAGAATCGCCGCGATGCTCAGAAGACCGGCTCCGGCGGCCAGCGCGCTTTGATAAAGGCGATGCGCGGCCGCCGGCCCATCCCGTTCCCGCACCTCGATAAACGTGGGCACGAAGGCGGAGTTGAGCGGTCCGGCGAGCGTGTCGCAGAGAAACGAAGGGAGCAAAAAAGCAATCAGGTAAGCGTCCAGTCCGTCGCTCATGCCAAAGGCGCGGGCGGTGAGGACGACCTTCGCGCCGCCGGCGATTTTGACCACTCCGGTGTAGGCGCCCACCGTGGCGATCTGCAACAGAACGCGCCAGGAGACCGCGCGTCCTTTAATACCCAGCATTCGTATTTCCAGGCTATCAGAGCCATCGCGAAGGAGCCGCGGCG
>JAJPHS010000113.1 GCA_021325175.1 Terriglobia bacterium | reverse complement strand
GGTGGCCAGTTTATCCGCCTTAGCCGCGCCTACCTGCTCGACGACACCGGGGTCAAACAATTTGATCGCCTACACGGGGAGCGGAAACGTGGGTGGCAGTTTGCCGAACGGCCTGAACGCGTCGACGGCTGGTCTGACGGGCACGCAGGATAATCCCTGCACGCCGACCGGATCATCTCTGACGTTTTCGAATTTCAGCTATGATGTTACGAACGGAGGCTTCACCACGTCTTCGCCGACAATAAACCTCGTTCTCGCGAGCGCTTCGGGCGGGACTACAGCCTTCGATTTCAACCCGAACCTTAACTCCAATTCGGATTTGCAGTTTGAATTTGAGGTGACGGGCGGAGTTCAGGCCATCACGCTTTCCCTGAACAGTGCCAGCGGCTTCGTGAATGAAACCGTTTGCACCAAGTTCACGCCGGATGGCAACTGCGCCGATGGCGGCGGCACGCAGATCGGCACCACAATCGGCGTGACTCCGGCCAGCCCGAACGCTTCGGTGAACCTCGGTGGAACCTACCAGAACATCTGGATTTTCAAAGATATCAACGTCGGCTCGGCCGGCGGGTTGAGCGAAGTCAACCAGGGATTCTTGACACCGGAGCCGTTGACCTTCTCGCTGGTCGGCGCGGGTCTGCTCGGCCTCGGCCTGCTGCGCCGCCGTTCGAACCGCTAATTTTAGGTCCCCAGATCTTTTGACGGCCGCCGGTTAACCCCGGCGGCCGTTTTTTTTGCCCGCAAAGAAACAAAAAGGGCGCCGACCCGAGAAGGGTGGCGCCCATCTTGATCACAAATCGCGTTAAGCGCTAAAAGAGCTGCCGCATCCACACGTTGACTTAACGTTCGGATTGTTGAATTTAAACCCGGACCCTTCCAGCGTCTCGACGAAATCCACTTCCGCGCCGTCCAGGTACAGCAGGCTCGCCTGATCCACAAATACCTTCAAACCGTCGAAATTGTAGGTCTTATCCAACAGACCTGGACTGTTTTCGAACGCCATCGAGTAGCTGAACCCCGAACAGCCCCCACCCACGACCGCAATCCTCAGCCCGGCTGGCTTCGGCTCTTGCGTGTCGAGAATTTCCTTCACTTTACTGACAGCGGTTTCGGTCAACTGAACCATTTTTGTCCCTCAATCTGATTGTACTACGGGCGGCAAATCAGCGAAAAGCTCGAAAATCTGCTATCTTGATTGCGAATCCCGGGTTCGTCCCGATCGCGCCTGTGTTGTTTGGGTTCATTGTCCAAAAACGGTTGAAACCCAAAAGAATCGGTCTGCGTCGAGAGAGTAGCATGAACGGCTTGATCGGATCGCTTCCGTTTCCGGCTGTAGGGGAACGCCCCCGGGCCCACACCCGAGTGAGCCGCGTGGATCACAAAACCAGCGAAGAAGCGGCATTGGTCCGGCGCGTTCAGGCGCGCGACGAAATGGCGTTCCGCGAGATCGTCGACCGCTATCAGGCCAAGGTGTTTTCGATCATCTTCGGCATACTGCGCAATCACAACGACGCCGAGGATATTGCGCAACAGGTTTTTTCGAAGGTTTATTTTTCCATTCGCAACTTCGATTCCCGCAGTTCTCTGCTCACCTGGATTTACAAAATCACGGTGAATGAATGCTACGACTATCTGCGGAAGAAGCGGGTGCGAAAACTGGTTTACGAGAGCGATTTTTCCGAAGAGGACGCCGCCCGGATGGAGGCGTCCGATCCGGCCATCGATCCGGCGACACCGATGGATAAAAAACTGGCGCAGCAGGATCTGGTGAACAAGCTTTTGGACCGGGTGTCGGCCGAGGATCGCAGCCTCATTTTGTTGAAGGAAGTGGAAGGACATTCGGTGGAAGAGCTTGCGGCGATGACGGGGCTGAACGAGAATACAATAAAGGTCAAGCTGTTCAGGACTCGTCAAAAGCTGCTCAAGGCGGCGCAACGTCTCGGAAAAGTGAAGCCGCTGGTGAAATGAAGCTGGGAAACAGCGGACAACAGATCCGCGACTTTTTGTAGCGAAGTTTTGAGGGAAGGATACCATGCATCGCGTGATTCGGGATCATCTCGAAGGGATCCTGGCGGAATTGCAAGTGGAGGGCGATCCGCAAGCCATATCTCATCTAATCCAATGCCCGGAATGCCGCGCGGAAGTGGAAGGGATGCGGGCCCAGGCCCACATGCTTCGTGAAATGCGCGCCTCCGCCGAGCCGCGGCCGGGATTTTACGCCCGGGTGATGGAGCGTATCGAAGCGCAAGGGGCCGTTTCCATCTGGACGGTGTTTTCGGATTCGCCTTTTGCGCGGCGCATCGCCGCGGTTTCGATGGCCTTGGTTCTTCTTGCGGGCATCTTTTTGTACACGTCGGCGAACGCGCCCCGGCAGACCGCGGAAAATCCCACGGTGTTGTTCATCTCGGGGCAACTGCCGGAACAGGATCAATTTCAGCAAGGCGCGCCGGATCGGGACACCGTTCTCGTCAATCTGGTCACCTACCGGGAGCAGTAACGCATGATGGTCGCGGTGGAACGCGCGCCCTGGCTGAATCCGCGCATCGTGACGACGCTGATCCTGGTCTTCATGGCCGGAGCCGCCACCGGCGCGCTGGTGATGCGATTCAGCGGCGTTCCCATTGTCCATCGAGCGCGCAGCTCGGCTGCCCGCTCTTCCGATCACGATCAGGTGCTCCAGCAGTTTAAAACCGGCCTGAATCTTTCCGACGCGCAAACCCAAAAACTGGCGCTTCTGCTGGACGACTACAGCCAGTATTACGAAAGCGTGCAGGAACAGCTCGACGATCTGCGAGCCACCGGCAAGCGCCAGTTCATGGCGATTCTGAATCCGGAGCAGCGGGAAAAATTCGAAAAAATGCTGCCGGAGCTGGTTCCGCAGCTCGCCCCAAAGTGAACGGAAACGCCGGCCAACGCCTTATAGTAAATATTTGCCCGACTCGCTTCTGATTACGGGACCGCCCCGCTCCGGCAAATCGCGCGCGGCGATGGCGCGTTTTCACTCGATCTCCGATTCAATTCTGATCGTTCCCACCGCGACGCTGGCCGAGCACATGAGCCATGAGCTGGCGCGATCCGGCGGTGTTTTCCGCCCCAGCCGCGTGACCACCTTGGCCGGATTCCTCGAACCCCGCGCGGCGCCCGTTGCCTCGAATTTTCTGCTGCATGCCGCGGTCGCCGAGGCTCTGGAGAAAATTCGTCCGGCCTGTTTCGAAGCGGTTCGCGAGTATCGGGGATTCCGCAAATCGCTGGCGCGGCTGGCGAATGAAATTCCTGCGGACGCCGTGGACGGCGATCTGTCGACGGTTTTTCAAGCAATCGACCGAGCGCTCGAGGCTCGCGGCTTTGCAACGCGCCGCCGCCGGATGGAGGAGGCGACACATAATCCCGGCCCGCTTCCGCCCCATATCGTGATCGACGGGTTCTTTTCTTTCCGGCGGCCTGAACTCGACTTTTTGATAGCGCTCGCATCCCGGACCGCCGTGACGGTCACGCTGCCCGAATGGCCGGGCTCGGCCGCGACCCGAGGCGCGCTCCTGGCGCGCGGATTTCGGGAGCAAATCTGCTCTTTCAAGGCGGACCACGGCAACAGCGAGGTGTTCGCGGCCCTCAGCCTGGAGCATGAAGTCGAACAGATCGTTCGCCGGATTCTCGATGAAGCGGCTCGCGGCCGGCCCTTTCGCGACATCGGAGTCATCGTTCGCACACGGGAGCCTTACGCTCCCGCGCTTGAAACCACGTTTGCGCGTTTTGGAATACCGGCGCGGTTTCATTTTGCCGATCCGCTGATCGCGCATCCGGTGATCGCGCTGATAGCAGCGATCGTTCGCGCGCTGCTCGGCGGGTGGAATTACGAAGATCTGCTGCGGATCGCGCAAATGCCCGCCGCCGGCGTAAGCGATCACATCGAATTTGCGCTGCGCGAGCGAATCCCCGGCGCTGGGCTGCCCATCGCGGGACTGCAAGAAACGCCGCTTATCTTCGAACGCCTGGCATCGCTCGACTCATGGCGAAGGCTGTCGCTTCCAGCGGCCGAATGGCGCAGCCGTCTCAGCGGCCTGGGGTCATTCGCGGCGGAGCCGGTCATCGGCGATCAGATTTCTCGCGATCATCTGCGGGCGTGGCAATCGGCGGTGTTCGCGCTGGCCGCGTTGGATAAAATGCTGAGCGAGGCCGCCGCGCTTTTCGACGCTCCGCTGAAGCTCGCGGATTTTTGGGCCGCGGTCGAAACCGCGCTGGCGTTGGAGGATCTTCGCGTTCCGGATCGCCGCGCCAACGCCGTTCACGTGCTGGATGCGTATGAAGCCCGGCAGTGGACGATGCCGGTGGTTTTCGTCTGCGGCGTGATCGACGGGCATTTTCCGCGATTCGTTCGCGAACATCCGCTGCTGGATGAGGCGTCGCGGCGCCGTGCCGGTCTGCCGGATGCCGCCGAAATGGAAGCCGAGGAGCGCTGCCTGTTCGAGCATGTTTCCACGCGCGCGACCGAAAAAACCATTTTCAGCTACGCTTGTTTTAACGCCAAGGGCGACCCGGAGGTGCTTTCGCCGTTTCTGGATGCGCGCGGCGCCGGCCGCGCGGAAGGCCGCCTGCATCCGCGCCCGCGGCGATTGGTATCGCCGCCGGAGCCCGCGCCGATTCAGGCGCCCGCGCTTCTTGCCGAACTCGCCAAAAAACATGCGGCGCTCGCGCCAACTTCGGTCGAGAGCTTTTTGCAGTGCCCGTTTCAGTTCTTCGCCGCGAAAACATTGCGGCTGCGGACGCGTCCCGCTGCGCCGCGCGAGCGTTTGGATGCGCTGCTTCAAGGCGCCATCATGCATCGCGCCCTGGCCGAACATTCGCGCCGGCCGCTGTTCGGAGCGGACGTTTTCGACGAAGTTTTCGAAGAGGAATGCGCTCGCGCGGGCGTTCCCGCCGATTATCGCCGCGAAGCCGTGCGGCTGGAGATGCGGCGCAATTTTGAAGCGTTCCTGGCCAATCGCGAAATCGGGCTTGGCTGGTCGAGCCGCGTTGAAGAGCAATTCAGCTTTGCTCTAACCCCGCAGCTTGCGCTGCGCGGCCGGATCGACCGCCTGGATGTTGGCCCGCGTAATCAGGCGATCGTCATCGACTACAAATACAGCGCGGCGAACCGGATTCGCGAGCGGACCGGCCAGGATGAAGCTGGAACCCAGGTGCAGGGCGGATTGTATATGCTCGCCGCCGTGCGGGTGTTCGGCGTGAAACCGGCGGGAATGTTCTATTGCGGCTTGCGCAAGGGCGTGGCGTGGGATGGCTGGCACGTTCCCATCGAAGGACTGGAACGCGCGGGAACAGTGGTCGCGGCCAACGTGCTGGGCGACATGATGCGCGCGGCGGAGGAGAAGGCGGTGCAAACCTTCGACGCGATTGTGTCCGGAGAAGTCGCGGCGCGGCCCGCGGATGAAAAGAAGTGCGCCCGCTGCGATTACGCGGACATCTGCCGCGTCGAAACGCTGGAGGCGTTGCGGGCGGCGACGGCATGACCGACGCGCAGCGCGCCGCGGTGGAGCGAAGCGGTCAGGATGTGTGCGTGGTCGCAGGGCCCGGCTCGGGCAAGACCCGCGTGCTGATCGAGCGCTTCGCCTGGCTGGTGGAGCGCCGCAACGTCGATCCCGGACGGATTCTCGCGATAACCTTCACGGAAAAAGCGGCGGCGGAAATTAAAAAGCGCCTCGGCTCGCGGCTTAAGGCATCGATCGGCCGCGCCTGGGTGGCGACCATCGACGGATTCTGCGCGCGCCTGCTTCGCGAAAACGCGATCGCCGCGGGCCTGGCGCCGGACTTCGCGGTGCTCGAAGAAGCGGCCGCGCGAAAATTGCAGCGCGAGTCCGCCGACGAGGCGCTCGAAAATATTTTTCGCGAGCAGCCGCGGGCCATGCGGCGGTTGCTCGAATCGCTGGATCTTTCGACCGAAGAAGACGGGCGTCATCCCGATCTGGCGCGCGCGCTGCTGGATATTTACGAAGCGATGCGCGTCTCGGGCGTCGCGGAGTTGCCGCCGCCGTTGGTGCAGGATGCTCTTCCGCGCGCGACGGAGCGGGCTCGAGAGGTTCTGGCGGATCGGTTCGCAAGCGGCGCGAGCGTGGCGAAACTGCGGCAATGGGCGGAACGCTTGTTATCGCTTCCGCACGAGATTTCCCGCGATCATTTCGCGCTGCTCGAAGAGCTGGCTGAAGTCGCTCTGAACCGGCTGTCGAGAAATTCTCCGGCGGCGGCAGCGGCGCGCGATCTGAAAAACGAAATTGCGCCGCTTCTCGAGCAGCAGTGGATCGCGGAATGGAACAAGGATCTTCTCCACTTGCTCCGCGGCGCGGTTTCCGGAATCGCGGACCAGTATCGCGAACGCAAGCGGCGCGCGGCCGCGCTCGATTTCGCCGATTTAGAGGAGCACGCGATCCGGTTGCTCGAATCGAACCGGCGGGTTCGCGAGCAAACCAGGGAGCGCTTCGATGAAATTCTGATGGACGAGTTGCAGGATACCAACTGGCTGCAATGGAAATTGATCGGACTCATTCGCGGGAATCTTTTTGCGGCCGGCGATATCAACCAATCGATTTACGGCTTCCGTCACGCCGAGCCGGCGGTATTCGAACAGTATCGCGGCGATCTGCTGCGCCGCGGCTGCGCCATCGATGAGCTTCGGGAAAATCATCGTAGCCGCGATCCGATTCTCGCGGCGGTGATGCGCGTGCTTGACGGCGCCGAGGGAATCGAGCCTCGCCCGCTGATTGGGATGCGCGGCGCGGGACCGGCGGTGGAGCGGATGGTGGCATCCGGCGAAGACGCAAACGACGTAGAAGCGTCGATGATCGCCGAACGAATTCTGGAACTGGCCGCGAGCGGAAGAAAATTCAGCGAGATCGCGATTCTGGTCCGCACCATGACGGCGGCGCGGCCCATCGAGCGCGCTCTCGATCTTGCCGGCATTCCGTTCCTGGTGAGCGGCGGGCGGACATTTCTCGAAGCCCGCGAAATTCGCGATGTGATGAATCTGTTGGCGGCGCTGGCCCATCCGCTGGATGAAATCGCGCTGATCGGTGTGTTGCGCAGTCCTCTGGCCGGGCTGAGCGACGAGGAAATTTTCGGCATCGGCCGCGAAGGTTGGACGCGCGAATTTGAAAAGCTTTTTGGCGATTTGCGTTCGCGCGCGGCCTTCACGCCGCCGGATCTGCTGCTGGCCTCCGCACTGGATGAATGCGGCTACACGGCTCACCTTGCGGAGCGGGCGCAATCCAATCTCGATAAATTTTTCGCGGCGCTGCGCGCTCGCCGTCCGGGCACGCTGGCCGATGCGCTGAATGAGATGGAATCGCTGCGCGCGCTGCAAACCGAAGCGGAGGCGCCGCCGGCCGATGCCGGCGAGGTGGTGCGCGTGATGTCGATGCACGCGGCAAAAGGCCTCGAATTTCCGGTGGTGTTCGCCAGCGCGCTGCATCGCGGTCCCGATTCGCGCATGCCGGTCATCGCGTTTTCCGCGTCCGCCGGACTTGGCGCGAAGTGGCGCAATCCGGCGACGGGCAAAGGCGCCTCCGATACCGCGCACGCGCGGATTGTCGAGGAATGGAAACGCAAAAATCGAGCTGAAGAAAACCGCCTCCTGTACGTGGCCATGACTCGCGCCGAGGATCTGCTGATTCTCTCGCACGCCGAGCGGGCGCGAGCTTCGATCTGGTTGGACCTGGTGTCCCGGATTCCGGTCACGCGCGCGTCGGACCGCGTCCGCGAGACGCAACGCGTCCCGGCATCGCCGTTGATCGCCGCCCGCCCGCGTTTTATGGATCCGCCGGCGATTGCAAACCAGTACGATTCGTCCGCGGCGGCGACGGCGATCGCGAATTTCGCCGCTTGCCCGCGCAAATATCTCCTTTCCTCGATCGATACGCGGGCCGCCGTACCATCCACCGGCGCGGTGGAGCTTGGTCTGGAGGTGCATCGCGTGCTCGCCGGCGGCGCCGGATCGGCCGAGGCGGTTGAACTCGCCGCGCGCTTTCACGCAAGTGAAATCGGCCGCCGGGCGGCGCGAGCCACGCGCCTCGAGCGGGAATTTGATTTTCTCTTGCCGATCGAAGGCATCCTGGCGCGAGGGCAGATCGATTTGTGGTTTGAAGAATCGGGCGAGCTGATCCTGCTCGATTATAAAACCGATCGCGATGAATGGAGGGGCGAAATTTACACGACGCAGCTCAGCCTTTATGCGATCGCACTCCAAAAATACGCCGGGAGATTGCCGGATCGTGCCGTGCTGTTTTATCTTCGGACCAACCAGGCGGTTGAATTGAAAATCGACGTGGAGCAGGCGGCGGAGGCGGTGCGCTCGTTTCGCCGCGCGCAGGAAAGCCTGAATTATCCCCTTCGGCCATCGGAGCAATGCCGGCGCTGCGAATATTATCAAAATCGCTGTCCAACGCGACTTTTCGCGGCGGGCGGGTTTTAAAAGGAAGGCTCAAGAGTCAAGCGTGCATGTGAACAGGGCTCCGTCAACGTACGGAGCCCTCTTTTTGGATCTCGCGGCGCGAATCTGCGGATTGCCTTTTCAAACCTGCTGCGCCTTCTTGGCCGCGATCTTTCGTTCCAGCGCCTTCAAAAGCCGGTTTTTCACGTCCTCGGGAATATTCTGTGGCTCGACGCCCTTATAGACCTGAAGGGTCTTCTTGGTCGTGTCGACGATCACAAAACAATTGGGACATTCGGAGACGTGGGACTCCAGCCTTCGCTTCAGATCCGGATCGGTCGCGGGATCCAAATAATCGTTGAGTTCCTGAAGGAACTGCTTACAAGTGAGCAAAGACGTCTTCCCCTTTCCGCTTGAACTGGCG
>JAJPHS010000013.1 GCA_021325175.1 Terriglobia bacterium | reverse complement strand
TTATGGATATCCGTCAACTCGAACTGTTCATGGCCGTGCTGGAATGCTCCAGTGTGACGCGCGCGGCCGAGCGGGTCAATCTTTCGCCCGGGGCGGTGAGCTTGCAGTTGCACAATTTATCCTCGGAACTGCGCTCGGATCTGTTTGTGCGAAGCGGCAAACGCCTGATCCCGACGCCGGCCGCGCTTCGCCTGGCCGAGCTGGCGCGCGGGGTGCTCTGGCAGATGCGCGGAATCGAACAGGAATTCTCCAACGACCCCGCCGCCGACCGCCGCCCGTTCTCTTTCGCCACCGGAGCGACCGCGCTGATTCATCAACTCGGACGTCCCTTGCGGCTGCTGCGCAAGCGTTTTCCAAATATTCGCGTGAAGATCACCGTGGCGCCTACCGAGGAAATGGTTTCCGGGCTGCTCGACCGGCGCTTCGATCTGGCGCTGATTTCGCTGCCCTTCGAGCATCATCAGCTCTCGATTCTGCCGCTGTTTGAAGAAGAGATGCTGATCCTGAAGCCGTCGCCCAAGCGGATCCGCGGCTGGCATGTCGGCGCGATTCGCCCCTCCGAGCTGGCCTCGGCGCAGTTTTTGCTCTATCCCAAGCGCAGCAACATGCGAACCATGATCGATCGTTTTTTCCGCGATCTCGCGCTGACCCCGGAAGTAATTATGGAAGCCGATGACACCGTGGCGATCAAGCGGCTGGTGGAGGCTGGTTTCGGATACTCGATTCTGCCGGAGCAGGCGCTTCGCGGCCAGCCGCGGTTTTTCCAGGTTTATCGCGTGGCCGGACGGCCCATCAAGCGCCAGCAGGCGCTGGCCATGGCCCGCACCGATCATCCGCGCGCGCTGACCGAATCGATCGCGAAATTTCTGCAATCGGCCCTCTGCCGAGCCGATCGACGCGATTCCGAGTGAAGGTATCGGTAGCGCCATGATCGCGACTGTAGCGCGATTGGGAAAATCGCAGCGTACTCAAATCGAAGAATCTCTCTTGACGAATTGACTGACTTCAAGTACTCTGGGAGCAATTTACGTCGCATTGACGTGATCGCAACAGAGGTCTAACCCGATCTTCACCGCCAGCTCGCGGGATCGGTTTTGGGTAACGAGGGTGTCTTATGAAAATTCTGGCAGGGCTTTGTCTTGTAACGGGAATCGCTGTCTTGGCCTCTCCCGTAGGCAGTATCAGCGGAACCGTGAAGGATTCCTCCGGGGCCGTCGTGCCCGCGGTGAAACTCACGCTGACCAGCATCGGCACCGGCGCGCAATTAAACACCACAACCAACCCGCAGGGCGAATTTCAATTCCTTGAGCTGGCGCCCGCGACCTACTCTCTTGTCGCCGAAGCCAACGGATTCAAGCGCGTCACCGTCAATTCGGTGCTGGTGCAGGTGGATCAGATCACGCACCTGGAGCTGACGCTCGAGGTTGGCACGCTGACCGAATCGGTGCAGGTGGAAAGCGTCGCGCCGCTGCTTGAAAACGACAAGAGCACCATCAGCAGCGTCGTCGATACGCGCACCATCGGCAACATGCCGCTGAACGCCCGCCAGTATCTGGATCTGGCGCTGCTCACGCCCGGCGCGGCGCCGTCCACGCCCGGCCAGCAGGGCGGCGGATTCAATGTTTCCGGAGCCCGGTCGCAGTCGAACCTGTTCCTACTCGATGGCGTAAGCAATATGGATACGCAGATCGGTTCGGCCCTCGGCAATTTCCGCATCACCGACGCGGTGCAGGAGTTCGCCGTGCAAACCAGCGTCCCCACAGCCGAGTTCGGCCGCGGCCATGGCGCGCAGGTCAGCATCGTGACCAAAAGCGGCACCAACGAATTTCACGGCTCCGTTTTCGAGTATCTCCGCAACTCGGATTTCGATGCGACGGACTTTTTCACCAACAAGCTGGGCGGGACGAAAAACGTTCTGCACCGCAACCAGTATGGGGCGGCGCTGGGCGGGCCGATTAAGAAGAACAAGACGTTCTTCTTCGCCTCCTGGGAAGGGTTCCGCCAGGTAAATCCCACCGTCAGCACCACGCGCGTCCCCACCGCAGCCGAGCGCGCTCAGGTAACCGACCCCATTTCGCGAAACCTGCTCCAGTTCTGGCCGATGCCGAACGCCACCCAGGCCAATTCCACGGTCAACTTCATTGCCAACGTCGCGGCCTCGACGTTTGATAACACGGGCCTGATCAAAATCGACCAAAACCTCACGGATAAGGATCATCTCACCGGCCGCTGGGCGGAATACCAGGGCGCCGTGGTCACCGCCGGGGCGCTGCCGCTTCAGGGCGGCACCACCAACGCGCCCATCAGCCGCTCCGGCATGATCAACGAAACCCACACTTTCTCGCCGAATCTGCTGAACGAATTTCGCTTCGGCTATTCGCGCAACCGGACGTTTCTGCTGGTGCAGGACTCCGGCTTCAATGCCGCGTCGGTCATGCAGGTTAACGGAGTGCCGCTGCCCGGCGTGGTCGATGCGACGAAAAACCTGCTCGATTCCGGCCTGCCGACCATCGTCGTCGCCGGCGGATACGCGCAGTTGGGAACGGCCAATAATTATCCGCAGGGCCGCGTGACCAACACCTATGAGCTGTTCGACAACATGAGCTGGGTGGCTCCGTTCGGCGCTTCCAAACACTCCTTCCGCTGGGGCTATCACATCCGCCGGGAAGACGCCAAGCGCTTCCTGGATGGTTCGGCGCGCGGGTCTTTTAATTTCGTGAACTGGTCCGATTTCGCCAGCGGCCTGGTCAACACCTCGTCATTCCACACCGGCAACACGCTGGCATATTGGACGCGCTATCCCTTCGATCTCTACTGGCAGGACACCTACAAGGTGAAGGACAACTTCACTTTGAACTACGGCATCCGCTACGAATATCCGTCGGCGATTTATCAGACGCGAAAGGAAGCCACCAACTTCATTCCCGGCGTGGGCCCAATGCTGCTCGGCACCAATCAGGTGCTGAACATTAATCCTGCGCTGAACGGTCCGGCGTCGTTCTTCTATACCACCGCGCCGTTCACGCTATCCAACAGCGGCGTCAATTCGGATAAGAATAACGTGGCGCCGGTGGTAGGGATGGCTTACACGCCGCGCTTCGCCGATAAAATTTTCGGCCACGACGATACCGTCATCCGCGCCGGATTCCGCGTCGCCTACGATGACGTCTTCAATAATATTCCCGCGAATATGGGTCTGAATGCGCCGTACAGCCTTACGACCACGCAGACGGCGAACGTGACCCAGCCCGGAAAATTCTCCTGGGCCACCGGCTTCAACCAGAACGTGCCGTTCGTCTCCAACTACGGCAAACAAGGCCCCGGCACGCCGACCAGCGGCGTGATTGGATTCAGCGCCGAAGATCCGAACCTGCGAAGCGCCTATATTTATCAGTTCAATGTTGGTGTCCAGCGGAGAATTGCAAAGAATTTTTCGCTCGAAGCCGATTATCAGGGATCGAGCGGCCACAAGCTCATGGTCAATGTCGATCTGAATGAGCCGGTGGTGCAGGTCAACAGCACCGCGGTGCGGGGCAATCAGGCGCCGAACCAGCAGATCTTCCCGTATCCTTTCTTTGGCCGTTTGAACACCGGCAAGGACATCGCCAATTCCAACTACAACGGCCTGGTGCTCACCGCGAAGTATCAGGGGCATTACGGAATCCTGCAAGCCTGGTACACATTCAGCAAATCGCTGGATGACAGCTCGTCCTGGTCCGTACCCGCGGGCCAGCCGGGCGGGCTCGCCGATCCCAGAAATCTTCACGCCGATTACGGTCCGTCGAACTTCGATATCCGCCATCGCGCGGTGGTGACTTATGTCGTCGATGTCCCGGCGGGTCCTGGCCATCGGCTTTTCGGCTGGAACAATATCGTGAACCGGGAGGTAATCGGCGGCTGGCAGGTCTCCGGGATCGCGACCATTCAGAGCGGCACGCCGTTTACGGTCTACAACGGCTCGCAGGATTTCAGCGGCTTCAATCAATTCGACGATCGCCCGAATTACGTGGGAAGCGGCCCGCTGCCGCAGAACAACGGCAATCCCGACGCCGCGTTCGCCACTTCGTATTTCGCGACGCCGCCGACCGGCCGCGTGGGAACTTCGGGCCGTGATGAATTTTACGGTCCGGGCCTGTTCAACTGGGATCTGACGGCCGCGAAGAATTTCCCGATCCACAGCGAGCGCATTCGCCTGCAATTCCGCGCGGATTTCTTCAATCTGCTCAACCACACGAATTTTTCGAATCCGGTGAGCAATCAGAGCAGCGCCAGTTTCGGAAAGATTACGGCGGATGTGGGCAGCGCGGTGGCGACCGCCGTCGGCACCACGGCCGGCCTGGTGGGCGGCGGGCCGCGAATTATTCAATTTTCGCTGCGTTTGACGTTCTGATCGCCGGTCGCCAGCCAATATGGTATGCTTGGCGGTAGATTGGCATGGTCCCAGAGATCCATATCGTCTCTCCGTCCGAGGTTCCGTATTACCGCCAAGTATATGAACAAATTAGGGTAGCGATCCTTTCCGGGAGGATGGCGCGAGGTGAACGGCTTCCTCCAACCCGGGAATTGGCTGGCTCCATTGGACTGAACCGGACCACGATTACGGCCGCTTATGAGCTATTGGAGAACGACGGGCTCATCAAGAGCCACGTCGGGCGGGGCAGCTTTGTCGAGTGGGCGAATCGGGTGGATTGGGAATCGATCATCGCCGCGGATGAGAATCCGCCGGCGGCGCCTTCGGCGCTGATCAGCTTTTCGGCCTCGCGGCCATCGGAGATGCAGTTTCCGCTGGAGGAATTCCGCGCCACGTGCCGCGAGGTGATCGATTCGAAAGACGCCGCGAACATCTTGCAGCTCGGGCCAGCGAGCGGCTACGAGCCGCTGCGAAGGTTTATCCTCGAGCAGTTGCGCTCGCGCGGCGAAGCGGGGGAAAACGATGACATTCTGATCACCAGCGGATGCCAGCAGGCGTTTGATCTGATCCAGCGCGTGCTGGCACCGCGCGGCGAGACGGTGGTGCTGGAAGATCCGGTCTATCCGGGCGTGCGCAGTGTTTTCCAGCGCGGCGGGGCGCGCGTGATCGGCGCGCCGGTCACGCTGCGGGGCGCGCGGAGCGGCGTCGAGGTGGATTCGCTGGAGCGAATTTTTGAAAAAGAGCATCCGCGGCTGGTGGTGCTGACGCCGAATTTTCAAAATCCGACCGGCACGACCATACCCGAGGATGCGCGAAAGCAGATCCTCGAACTGGCGCGGCGCTTCGGAGTCATTATCGTCGAGGACGATCTGTACGGGGGCTTGCGCTATTTTGGCGAGGACGTTCGGGCGATGAAGGCGCTGGACGAGGCCGATGACGTGATTCTTTTGGGAAGTTTTTCGAAGATCGCGTTCCCGGGATTGCGGGTGGGCTGGTGCGTGGGGCCGAAACATTTCATCGCTCGTTTGTCGGAGGCCAAGGAGGCGAGCGATCTCCACTCCGATCAGCTCTCGCAGGCGGTGCTGCTGCGCTTCGCCGAGACGGGGCGGCTGGCGGCGCATCGCAAAAAAATGCTGGCGGCGGGCGCCGAGCGGCTGCGCGCCTGCATCCAGTCGTGCGAAAAAGAATTGCCGGAAGGAAGCGAGTTCACGCGTCCGGAGGGCGGCATGAATCTGTGGGTGAGGCTGCCCGAGCCGCTGGACGCCGCCGAACTGGCGGCCCGCGCGGCGCGGGAAAATGTCAGCTTCACGCCGGGAAAATACTTCGCGGTGTCGCGCCCGCAGGCGCACGGGCTGCGGTTGTGCTTCGCGGCGATGACGCCGGAAAATATCAGATACGGGTTGCAGGTGCTGGGCGTGATTTTCCGGACGGAGTTCGCGCGCGCGCGCAAACAGCGGCGCGAGCCGGTTCCGGTGTTGGTTTAACGCGATTGCGAGTCAAGGAGGCTTATGTATCTTTCTGAAGATTTTCGATTGAAAGTTGGATTGGCGGAGATGCTCAAGGGCGGCGTCATCATGGACGTCACCAACGTGGAGCAGGCCAAGATCGCGGAGCAGGCGGGCGCGGCGGCGGTGATGGCGCTGGAGCGCGTCCCGGCCGATATTCGCAAGGAAGGCGGCGTGGCGCGCATGGCCTCGATCCGCATCATTCGCGACATTATGAACGCGGTGTCGATTCCGGTGATGGCCAAGGCGCGCATCGGGCACTTCATGGAGGCGCGGGTGCTGGAGGCGCTGGGCGTCGATTACATCGACGAGAGCGAAGTGCTGACGCCGGCCGATGAGGAGCATCACATCGACAAGAAAAGTTTCAAAGTGCCGTTCGTTTGCGGTGCGCGCAATCTGGGCGAGGCGCTGCGGCGCATTGCCGAGGGGGCGGCGATGATTCGCACCAAGGGCGAGGCCGGCTCGGGCAATATCGTCGAGGCGGTGCGGCACATCCGCACGATCGTGAAGGAGATGAAGCAGCTCACGGTGCTGGGCAAGGAAGAGCTGGTGCACGAGGCCAAGAATCTGGGCGCTCCGCTGGAGCTGGTGGAATGGGTGGCGGCGAACGGAAAACTGCCGGTGCCGAATTTTTCGGCGGGCGGCATAGCGACTCCGGCCGATGCGGCGCTGGTGATGCAGTTGGGCGCCGAAGCGGTGTTCGTCGGCAGCGGGATTTTCAAGAGCGAGGATCCGGAGGCGCGAGCCAAGGCGGTGGTCAAGGCGGCGACTTACTATAACGATCCGGCGAAGCTGCTGGAGGCGTCCGAGGAACTGGGCGAGGCCATGCGCGGCCTGGATGTCGCGAAGCTGCCGGAAGGGGAGCTGCTGCAAACGCGAGGCTGGTAAATGAAGACGGTTGGCGTTCTGGCGCCGCAAGGGGATTTCGAGGCGCACCGCAAGGCGGTAGAGCGGGCGGGCGCCCGGGCGATGGAGGTGCGCGCGAAGGATCAGCTTGAAAGGATCGACGGGCTGATCATCCCCGGCGGCGAGAGCACGACGATGCTGAAGCTGCTCGAGGCGGAGGGGCTGACTTCGGCGGTGCGCGAGTTCGGGTTGAAGAAGCCGATTTACGGGACGTGCGCGGGCGCGATTTTATTGGCGCGCGAGGTGACGCATCCGCCGCAGCCGAGCTTAAATTTGATGGATATTACGGTGGAGCGGAACGGATATGGGCGGCAGATCGACAGCCGGATCGCGAAAATTGACGGGGATTTCGAAGCGGTATTTATTCGCGCGCCGATTATTCGCAAGGTCGGAGAGAGTGCTCGGGTGCTGGCGTCTTATGGCGGCGATCCGGTGTGGGTGGAGCAGGGAAGACATATGGTGACGACGTTTCATCCGGAGCTGACGGAGGATTCACGGGTGCACCGGCGATTCCTGGAGAAACTTTAGCGGATTTGCGATTTTTGCCGGCGCCGATTGCGCCAATACGAGGGCGGGCTTTCACTGTGGAGCCACCCGCCGGGATCGAACCGGCGACCTGCTGATTACGAATCCGTTTTTGCCCTCTTTGGCTGAGGTTGTCCGAGAAGCGCTATGTTCTCTAAGTGTCCTTTGAATCAACGTCTTGCTACGATCCTTGCTCTTGCTGAGCGTTGACGAATTTGGCCGAGTTTTGCCGAGCCGGCACACATTTGGCACACACGCTTTAGCTCCGATGTCGGGTGAGGTAGAACCCCGTCGGTTCTCGCCAAGAGACACCCGCAGAGTATTGGCTGACATCGTCGGCTTGCCCCCATTTGATCGCTACATTTGGCTGAAATTTCGAAAGCGAGTGCGCATGGGTCGACAGATTCGTGTTGAGGAGGGGCGATTAACTTCCTGGATCGAGTCCGGTGGGCGCGCCTTACCCGGCGGCTGGAAGCGATATCCAAACTGAC
>JAJPHS010000136.1 GCA_021325175.1 Terriglobia bacterium | reverse complement strand
TCAGACTCGGCGTGGCTCTCACAAACCAAAGGAGAGTGTTTGATGGAGACGAACACGCAAGATGAACTGAAAGCGCACCTGATGGCGACCAGCGAAGAGTTTCGCACTCTTGCTTCCCAGCACGCCCATTTTCATAAGCAATTAGAAGAGCTGGAAAACAAGCATCATCTGACGGAAGAAGAGCAGATGGAAGAGGTTCGCCTGAAGAAGCAAAAGCTGCGGCTCAAGGACCAGATGAATGAGATTCTGGCCCGCTACCGCGCGCAGCACGTTGCCTGACGTCAGGTGCGCGACAGTTTTTGAATCCAGCCGGGCTTCGAAAACAGCCCGGCTCTCGTTTTGAAACACTCTTTCGGCCGTTTCGCACAGATATGTCTCATTGAGCGCGTGGCCAGCGCTTTTTCGCGGCCGCTCGAAGACGTCGGTGCGGAAGCGGCGCCCGCTGGAGCGGCTACTGCGCGCCCCGGCCGAAGATCATCGTTTTTGCGGTGTGGAACATAATATAGGCGTCCAGCGACCAGGCCAGATTTTTGATGTAGTACAAATCGTATTCGAGCTTGATGATCGAATCCTCGATGGTGTCGCTATAGCGGTAATTGATCTGCGCCCACCCGGTGATGCCGGGCTTTACGCAATGCCGCAGCCGGTAATACGGGATTTTCTCTTCAAGCACGGTCACGAATTCAGGGCGCTCCGGCCGCGGTCCCACCACCGACATCTCCCCCCGCAGCACATTAAAAAGCTGCGGCAGCTCGTCCAGGCGCAGCTTCCGGAGCCAGCGGCCGAGCGGGGTAACCCGAGGGTCGTCCTTGGTCGCCCAGATCGGACCCGTTTTCATCTCCGCGTTCTGCCGCATCGAACGAAATTTATAGACCGCGAACAACTGTCCTTTAAAGCCGACGCGCGTTTGCCGGAACAGCACCGGACCTCGCGACGTAATCTTCACCAGAATCGCCAGCACGGCCATCAGCGGCAGCGTCACCACAATGCCCACCACGGCAATTAGCAGGGAGTACACCGATTGAAGCGCCATTTTCTGCCGGTTGGGACCCAACTCCGCCGAAAAAATCAGCTCCGAAGGCCGCAGATCGCGAGTGGAAACGCGATGAAAAATATTCTGATACGTGAAGGCCGCGTCCTCGACGTGAATACCGGATAAGCGCAAGTCCAGCAGGCGATCGAGCGGGAGGCGTCCTCGCCGGTCGGTGAGGCCCACGATGATTGAATCGGGGCGAAGCTCGGTCACCACCCTGTCCAGGTCTCCAATCGATCCCAGCCGCGGAGAACCGGAAAGCTTGTCCACGGCATCGGGGCTGCCGTCGAGAAACCCGAGCGGCCGCAAACCGAGCTCCGGCTTCTGGCGGATGGCGTGAATCATTTCGGCCACCGCCTCGCTCGATCCCAGGAACAGCAGCTTCCGCCCGCCCATCGCTTTAGAGACCGCGCCGGAAAAAAACATCCTCCAGGCGGTGACCGAAACCATGGTGAAGGCGCTGCCATAGAGCATTGACCACTTCGGCAGCACCAGAATCCCGCTGCGGCTGTAATTGAACAGCGCCTGCAGCAGAAAAGTGCTGCCCAGCACCATGCAAAGACGCTGGACCAGCTCCAGACGCGATCTAAACCGGTAATCCTCGTAGAAGTCCGCCAAATACATGCCTATCAGCACCGAAAGCACGACGAAGGTAACCGTCCAGAGGCCGTTTTCGTCCATCAGGTAAACATCGGGAGCTTCCACGGTCAAGGAAACCGCGAGGACATAACAGCAGAAAAGAAGCACCGTTTCGGAAGCTATAAGAGCGAGGATGCTCCCCGGAACCGAGACTTTGAAAAGCCGGATCACAAATGAATCAAACGAAAGCGTCAGGTTTCGCCAATCAGGATAACCGCAACGGAGCGGACCAAACGTTAACCAACAAACCTTTCGATGTTAACATGATAGACAAAACCCGGGCGGCAGGCGTGGCGCGAAAGTCTCGCTCACCTTTTAGTCGCTTCCGTGACCTGTTTCGGCGCGGGCGATGGCGGCCAGAACCGCTCCGCCGGGATGATCAGGATTCCTACAGCGCATGCCGCAGCGGCCATTAACGTTACGAATGCGCGCAGCGGCGAGCTCAGCCGCTTTACCGCGGAACCGCCGGGCAGGAAGCGATCGATTATCGCCAGCGTGTAAACGAAAAGCTGAGCAGCGGCGGCGGCTCGCCACCGGCCCGGCAGAAAAAAACTGACGCCAAGCAGTGCCGCCAGCAACCACGGCAGCAGCAATCGCCCGAGCTTATGGGAAACGAAGTCGATCCACTGCCGGTTACCGGGTCCGAGCAGTTGCGGATAATACCGCAAAAGCTGATACACCCCCGCCTGCGTTCGGACCTTGCGGCGGAACTCGACGTCCAGCGAAGCCGGCGAATCAAAAGCCCTGGCCGCCGGATCGAGAATCAGGCGGAATCCTTTAAAAAACGCGCCCAACGGGAGAAACATGTCATCATTGAGAATTCCCTTGGGGATCTGCGGCGCCAGATCGCGGCGCATCGCGTAAATGCAGCCGGTGGCCCCGAAAAACGAATCGATCGCGCTGAGGCGTTTGCGAATCCATTTTTCGTATTTCCAATACAGTCCCACCGCGGCTTCCTCCCGCGAATCGCCGTCGGCGAGGATCAGCTCGCCGCTGACCACTCCCACCAGCGGGTCGTCGAAACAGGCTACCAGCTCGCGCAGGCTGTTTTCCGCCAGCGGCTGGCGCACATCGGTGAACAGCAGGATTTCACCGCGGGCGCGCTTGAGGGCCGCGTTCAGCGCGGCGGATTTGCCCTCGGCTGGCCGCTCCAGCAGGATCACGCCGCGTTCAGCCCATCGCCGGGCGATCGCGGCGGTGGAGTCGGTCGATCCATCGGAGACCACCAGAATTTCCATCAATCCCGGCGGATAATCGAGCCCGCTGAGATTTTCAAGCTTCGCCTCCAACCACTTTTCGCCATTCCTCACCGCCAGGATGACGCTCACCGTCCGTGGAGCGAAATTCTTCCGGACCGGCCGCTTCCGCCGCAACAGCAACAGCAGCGGATACCCGCCGATGAGATAAGCCGCGGCGCCGGCGATCGCGAAAAAAACGGTCAGCGTCGCGCTCATGCGGATGAATGGCCGGATCCTTAATTGCTTCGCCACCGCACGTAATCGAAGCTCCAGCGATAATTCTGGCTGAAAATCTTGCCGGAATAGCTGATGTCGCTGTCGAGCGCGTGCGCGAACAGCTCGTCCCCTTCGGTGCGGTATTTTTCCTCGCCGGTCTGCCGCCACACCCAGGCGAACGCCGGGGCCACCAGGTTCACCAGGTCGGTCGCGTACGTCTGGCACGCGTCCGTGCAATTGGGGCCCTTCGGCTCAGGATTGTAGACCAACTGCTTGCGTTTGTGATCCCAGCCGTCGCGCCACATCCAGTCGCACATGATCTCCAGCGTGGGGAGCACGCGGGGATCTTTTGTGAGATCGTAATCCTCGATCAACGCCTCCGCCGCCAGCCCGTCCATGAACGTCTGGTGCCCGGGAGTGGCCCGCGAAACGAACGACATTTCGAAATAGGCCAAAAGAAAATCGACCACGCGCGCCAGTTTCGGATTGCGCGGAGCCCCCAGCTTTTCCGCATTGATGTAGGTTTCCGCCGCGTAGGCGTTTTCGCGAACGGCTTCCGATCCGAACACTCCGCCCTGCCCCGCATACGGCGAATTCTTCTCGAGCAGCATCACCGCGTTGCGATAGCTTTCATCCTTGCTCCGCTCGTACGCCATGCGAAGCCCATGAGGAAAGACGCGGTAGCCGGGAATTTTGCCGTCCGCCGCCGTCACGTAATCCCGGTATTGCCGGGCCACGTTGAAGGCGCAGTTTTCCCATTTACGATCGCCGGTGTAGTCCGCGATCTGGAAATACACACGCGCTCCATCGTAGTACCACACCTGGCTTTCGACCCCGAAGGCCAGCGCGTCGTCGGCATGCTTGGGATTGCACCAGCGCGAGGCGAGCTCGCGCATGGTGTACTTCCATTGCGCCAGCTTCGGAATCGGCGGCGCGGCGCGTTTTTCGGGCGGCGGCGCGGGCGGAATCGCGATCACCCGCAGCGGGATCGCGAGCGTTTGCAGCTCGCCCGCCGCCTGCGTCTCCACCACGATGGAATAATCGCCCGGCGCGCTCTCAGGGCCGGCTTTGATCCACATCTCAACACGCGCGACGCCACCATACTGGAACCAGCCCTTCGCGTCGCGAAAACATTCCGGCATATAGGGATTGCAGATCAGGTGGTAGGACAGCCCCGGCGGAACGGTCACCCGCGTAAAATACAGGTTCGAAGGCGTGCCCGCGAACTCGGCCCAGAACTGTACGACCGTATCGAACCCCTGATAAACCTCGCGCGGCCCGGCGAGCTTCAGTTGATAGGCGGCCGGGGCTCCCGGTGCTGGAATGATCGCGAGCATAGCGGCGGCAGCCCAACCAAAGCGCACCCCCTCAGAGTAGCGTTGCCGGAACAACCGCGCAACTTTCCTCACCGCCTCCTCACCGCCTCTGCCGCGTGATCATCCGCGCGGCTGGCCAGCAACTGCCTCCGCCCACCCCGAACGCGAAGCCGAAATCCTTCCATTTCGATTCCGCCAGCGCAACGTCGTCTTGCAGTTCCGTGGCCCAGTTCGCGTCCGTTCCCGGACCGCCCATAGCCCCGTACGCCGCCGCGTACAGCAGTTCTCCCGCATCGTCGTAGCGGCCCGGGAACAGCAACGCCGCCCGCGCCAGCCCGCCGAAGGTCTGCAAACTCAGGAAGCGGCTGCCCGCCACGTCGTCGGCCGAGCATCCCGGAATTCCCTCCCGAATCGGCTCGCAATGCGGCGCCAGACGAGCATAATAAAGCCCGCTGGCCGGTTTCCGGATACCGTAGTTTACCAGCCAGTCCGCATTGTCCTCCACAAACTGCCTGGCCTGCGGATTCCCCGTCGCCAGATAAGCGTAATACCACGCCGTCATCACGATTCCTTGCAGAAACGGCGCGACTCCCGGCCCCGGTCCGGCGTCTCCATCCGGAGTTCCGCTGTTGCCCGTATTGGTATCGCTGAAATCGTAGGAGCCGCCGGAGCGGGTTATTCCTTCATACGGAGCATCAGTAACACCGTCCGCCTGTTTCAGCGTAAGCTGGGTTGGCGAAACGAAGACGGGATAGTAAATCCGCGAATCGTTGTCGAAGCGGATCCATCGCTGCTCGTTCAGCTCATTTGCATCCGTGCCGAAACAATCAGCAGCGGTCCAATTGGTGGGCGATCCGCTTCCATCCCAGGTCACCGTAGCCGACCCGTTGATCAGCGAAACGGTTCCGGTCCAGGCGTGCCAACCGGTGCGGCAATCGTTGTAACCGAAGCTTCCCCACGCGCCAGCGGCGCCCCATATCGTCCGCTGCGCGATCTGCTGCGGCAGCCAACTCTGCGCGATCGACTGATTGATCCACGCCTGATACGCCGCCGCTTTCACCGGATCGGGATCATACATCGCGCACAGCGAAACCTGCCAAAGGTCGTAGTGCATTTCCCGGCCATCGTATGGCGGGACATTTCCGGGCACGTCCGCCGAGACCGCGTCGCAGTTTCGCTCGAACGCCTGCATCCACGCCGGCTGCCCATCGAAGTAGCGGATCATCAGTCCCGCCATCGCCTTTTCCCTGGGCACGAGCGCGGCGCCTCCGGTCGCGCGAAAATAGTCGATGAACGGCATCGACATCCAACGATCGGCGAGCGTGCGCGCGTAGCTTTGATACTGGCTCAGCCCGGTCCGGTAATAAAGCGAATAGAACGCCAGGACCGCGTCATAGTAATTGACGTTGCTGGACCCGTTGATCCAGGTGCCGTAATTCGCCATCTTCGAATACGTGAGGCCGTTTGACGACGCACCGCTGTATGCTCCGTTCAGCGTCAGGCTCGTGTCGCTGTCGCAGGAGGCGATTCCATACGGAGCTTTGCGCGGAATATTCGTACCATCGCTCGTCCAGATAACGAACTGATCCTGCCCGCTCGGCGTGGACCCGCCCGCGCAAAAATCGGCGCGAAATGTCGTTCCCGTCCCCGTTATCGTCCGCGATCCGTTCGACACGGCGATGGTCCCCGCCAGCGGATTCATCCAATCGTCCGGCGGGATTCGCGGGCCAAAATAATCAGCGAACGCCTTGTGCCGATCGTCCTGCCACGGCCATGGATTCTGGCCCCACATGATCAGCGGTCCGATGATCGCGGAAATCGCCGGATCGGAAATGGCCACGCGGCCGTCGACATCCGCCGGCGCCGACCCGATCGTAACTGTGGAATGGGAAGCGATTCCGTTCGCGTCCGTCACCGTCAGTTGAAACGTGTAGCTGCCGAAGACGGTCCCGCTGATCACCGGAGTCGCCGTGTTTGCTCCCGTCAGGACCACCTGGTTGGGACCCGCAATCTGCTGCCATTGGTAGCTCACGCTGCCGTCGCCGGCAAAACCGAAGCTGCCCGACCCATCCAGCGCGGCCGGCGCTCCGGCGCGGATCACCCGGAACATTCCGGCCGAGGCGACCGGCGGATAAACCGGCGCGATGGCGAACGATACGGCTTGTGCTCCCCGCCAATTCAAATCAAATCCATTACCACTCGAATCGGCGAGCGTCCCTTGAAACTCCCAATCCAGGAGATTCCCCGGCGGGGCCGCTCGCGCATGCGGCGGCGCGGAGCCCGGCGGCGTCGGATCCGAATAGAGCCTTAAAAACCCGGCGTTGATGTTCGCGCTGTTATAGACGCCGTATTCCACCCGCCCGCAGATGCTGATCGTCCCGGCGAAAGACACGCTAGGATTGGTGAGCGGGCTTTTAAAAACCCGATATCCGCTGCCGTCTGCGCTCCACAGCTCGAAACTGAAACTGTTCGTCGCCTGATTGCGTTGCAGTCTCCACATCCAGTCGGAGGGAAGCGTCGTGATGTCGATCTGAAATCCGTAGCCTTCGCCTGCCACGTACAACGTGCCGTTGACCCCGTCGGAGGACAGCACTTGCAGGCCGACCGTAGGCGCGTCCAGCAGATCCTGGTATCCGGCGGCCCACGAGGCTCCGAAAAAACGGCCTTCCCAACGATAGGAGTTGAGCTGCGAATCAGCCGGCGAAGCCGGCAGCGTGGTGTACGCCGCCGCTCCTCCCGGACAATGAAGCGACTGCGCCGGGGACGGAATTCCCCCCACGCACAACAAAAATAAAACCGGGCGATACTTCGTGGTCCGCAACCTGAGTACCTCCCGTCATCATATAATGCGGCTTCTTCGCCGGGCATGTTACGATTCGCCCATCCGGCAATGATGAGGAAGATGATGCGCAAAACCGCGGGACGCCTGTGGCGTTGGATTCGAATGGGCTGCGCCGCGCTCGGGGCCGCGGTGTTGATTGTCACCTTGACGCCGGTGACCTCCTGGGCCTCGGCCCGCCTCGCCGGCCCCTGGAACGATCCGCAGGGCGCAATTCTGGTCGTGCTTTCCGGCAGCGGATCGGATCAAGGCATGCTCGGCGAAAGCTCCTACTGGCGCGCCTTCTACGCCGCGCTGGCCTGGCGCGAGGGCCACTGGAAAAAAATCGTCCTGCTCGGCGGCGGGGATCCTCCGGCATCCTCGGCCATGAAGACTTTCCTTGAAGCCGCCGGAGTGCCCGGCTCCGCCATCGTCACCGAAACCGAATCAAGCAGCACCCGGGAAAGCGCCATTCGCGCCAGGCCTCTTTTGGACTCTCTGCCGGGAATCAAGGTGCTGATGACCAGTGACTATCACATGTACCGCGCCGCGGGCGTTTTTCGCAAAGCCGGCATCGAGTTCGCCCCCCGCCCCATTCCCGACGCCCTCAAGCGCGCCGTCTCCTGGAACCTCCGCTGGTCCGTCTTTCAGGACCTCGTCATCGAGAGCATCAAGATCACCTATTATCGTTTGCATGGCTGGATTTAAAAAGCCATGGACCGAGGCCGAACACTCAAGCTTGCTCCCACACCCGCACCAATTGCGGGGTCGCACTTTGATCTTGCGTCCGCTTAATACTAAACCAGCAGTCCATCACTTCCCTCGCTTTGACTATGTTCCAGTTCTGCGATCCTTGATCTTGCTGGATCTCGGGCGCCCGGACCGGGACGGCCTCGAGGTGATCCGCAGCGTGCGCCAAGTCAGCCAGACCCCAATTATTGTGCTCTCGGCCCGCGGACAGGATCAGGACAAGGTCGAGGTCATGCCGGAAGCGAGATCGTCAAGCACGTCATGACAGTAATCCGTATTTCCCGGATGCACGGCTCGTCGTCCATCTTGGCCGGCTCAATCAGGAGGATCTTGCTGTGGCCTTGCGCCTCGCTACAAGATATGGGTTCGGCATGCTGTTCAAGGTTTTCCTCAGGCGTGCGCCTTCAGACAGGAGTCTTCTCGGAGAACTTGGGACAAGGCGTCGACCAACTGTTGGTTTTGGCCTTCGCTGCGGACCGCGATGCGCAGGTAGCAACCCGGTTCCAGGCCTGAGAACGAATCGCATTCGCGGACGAGAATCGCGTGGCCGCGAATAAGGGCGCGATGGACTTGCACCGCGTCACAGCCGCGCGGGACGCGTACGAACAGGAAATTGGCGGCGCCCGGAAGCACCAGGAAACCGAGTGAGGAAAGCGCGGCGGACAATATCGCGCGTGCGTTGCGGTTTTCTTCGCGCGCATGCGTGGCATACTCGGTGTCCTGTAGGGCTTCGGCAAGAGCGTTCGCGGCCAATGTAGTGACGGGCCAAGGCGGGATCTGCGCCGTGATTTTGCGCGCGATATCGGGTCTGGCGACAGCGTAGCCGGCGCGCAGCCCTGGACAGCCAAAGAACTTGGTAAGCGACCGAATCGAGACAATGCCGCCTGTCATGGCAGCGTGCTCCGTGACGGCTGCATCCGGTATGTAGTCGATGAAGGCTTCATCGGCGAGCACAACGGCTCCAGCCCCGCGCGCGACCGCGATGTGATCGAGCATTTCGGTTCGACTCGCACACGCTCCGGAGGGATTGTGGGGATTGTTGAGGATGAGCACGTCGCCTGCCCGCAGTAGTTGCGAAAACACGGGCGTCAGCCGGAACTCCGAATTCAGCATCAGAGAGACCGTCTCGCATCCGAACGCGCTGCACGCGCGCTCGTATTCCGAGAACGCCGGGATGGGGATGACACAACGCTTCGGCGCTAGCGCCCGGACCGCTGCGTAAATCAGCGAATCGGCGCCTGCGGCGATCACGATAGACTCGCGCGGAACGGCCGCATAACGGCTCAGCAAGGAGCGCAGCTCAGTATATTCATGATCCGGGTAGCTGGTCCAGGTGCGCGGGTTTTGTGCTTCGCGGGCCAGCCGTTCGGCAGCCCTCGGTGGAAGACCCATGGGATTGATGTTGGAGCTGAAGTCAAGAATGCGATCCGGCGGAACGCCCGCCTCGCGCGCGGCTCGCTCGATATCGCCGCCGTGAAGATACGGCGCACTCACCTTCGCCTCCCGATTGCGAGGCAGATCCATGCCACTGAGAAAGCGGCGACCGAAGCGACTGCGGTAATGAATAACGCCTTCCGCGCGTCGCGGACTGTTGCGCAATGTCCTTCGACGCCCAAAACCGGCTTGGGCGAAGGCTCCCCGCCGTAGTAATTCATGCCTCCCAATCGCACGCCGAGCGCGCCGGCCATCGCGGCTTCGGGTCGCCCGGCGTTCGGGCTTGGATGATTGCTGCCGTCGCGCAGGAGGATGCGCCAGGCCTGGCGGGCGTCGTATTTCGTCAGAAGCGCGGCAGCGCAAATCGTGGCCGCGGCCACCCGCGCGGGAATGAAATTCGCGACGTCATCCAGGCGCGCGGCGACACGGCCGAAGTAGCGATAGGGAGGCTCAGGATGGCCGATCATCGAATCGAGCGTGTTGATGGCCTTGTAAGCGAACGCCGCCGGCACGCCGCCGAGCGCGAGATAGATCAACGGAGCGACAACCCCGTCGCAAAGGCCCTCCGCCAAGGTCTCGATAACGGCGCGCAGGATTTCCGGCTCATCCAGCGACTCCGTGTCGCGGCCCACGATTCGTGAGAGCAGCAGACGCGCCCGCAGCAGGTCGCCCGCCTCGACTGCCCGGACCACAGCGGCAGACTCATCCAGCAGGCTGCGGGTTGCCAGCGTGGTCCAGCCGAGCAGAATCTCGGCCATGGGACTCGCGTTCCGAACCCATCGTGCGACTACCCATGCGCCGAAGACGACTCCCGCGGTCAGAAATGCGCCTTGCACCAGTTCTATTTCGGGTTTTGCCGGGCGGCGCAGCAGGCGTTCGCCATGCGAAATGGCGGCCCCGATCAGCCGGACCGGATGCGGCATCGACGGCGGATCACCCGCGATCCAATCGAGCGCATACGCGGCGAGAAAGCGGCTTGGCAGCATGGGCGCGGTCATCTCCGGACTCCCAGACATTCATGAATCAACTCCATATCGAGCGATTGGCGCACGTGTTCGGCCAGCCGGTCGATGCGTCCTTCGCGTTCTGCCGTAACGAAGGCGCGGCTTTCAATCGGAGCAAGCCCGCACGCGCTCCGGGCCGCGGCCAGGAAGGAGTGCCGGAACACGTCTTCATGAAACAGGCCGTGAACGTACGTACCGTATGCGCGGACATGCCCGGCAATCGCGCCATCCAGAATCGAGCCTGCTACGCCGGCGCGCTGAATTTCGGCGAATGGTTGCGCGCCTTCGGTGTATACCGTTTCGCCCATGTGGATTTCATAGCCACGAAAGCAGGGTGCTTCCAGCCGCGCTCCGAACAGCGCGCTCGGCGCCACTCGGCCCTGTACCGGGCGCGTAACCTTCTTGTGCCGGAGCACCGTTGTGATCGGCAGCAGTCCGAGTCCGTGCGCCGATCGCGCGGATCCGTGGCTTTCCACACCTTCCGGATCTTCTATGCCGTGCCCCATCATTTGCATGCCGCCACAAATCCCGAGGACGCCCGCACGGCCCGCGAAGTTGTGGATCTCCGGCTCCCAGCCGCGGCGCCGCAGCCACGCCAGATCGTCGAGAGTCTGCTTCGACCCCGGCAGGATCAAAAGGTCGGCATCGCGCACGTCGGAGGGATGTTCGAGAAATGCGAGTGCGACGGAAGGCTCGGCGGACAACTCATCGAAATCGGTGAAGTTGGCCATGTAGGGAAAGGCGATGACGCCGATGCGCAATGCGCGATCCGGACCGTTTGAACGCTCGGCCCACGCGCGACTCGCGGTGCGGCGCTCTTCCATTGCGACACTGTCCTCTTCATCGAGGCCGAGATTCGGAAGCCACGGCACGATGCCGGCGCAGGGAATCCGGACGCGCTCGGCGATCATTTCCACTCCCGGCCGCAACAGGCTCACGTCGCCGCGAAATTTGTTGATGATGAAACCGCGCAAAAGGGCGCGCTCCTCTGCATCCAAAAGCTCGACCGTTCCCAGCAGCGACGCGAACACTCCACCCCGGTCGATATCAGCGGCCAGCAAACAGGCCGCGCCAGCGGCTTTCGCCATCCGCATGTTTACGATGTCGTGCGCCTTCAGATTGATCTCAGCCGGCGAGCCCGCGCCTTCGAGAACCACCACGTCATACTCCGCCGCCAGTTGTTGATACGCCTCCACAACGGTAGGAAACAGTTCCTCCACCCGGCATTCGTGATAATCCGCCGCCGTCATCTGGCCCCACACCTTTCCCAGCACAACGATCTGCGCCGCTCTGTCACACGAGGGCTTGATGAGAATCGGATTCATCGCGGCCGAGGGCGGAATCCGGCACGCCTCGGCTTGCAGCGCCTGCGCGCGGCCGATCTCGCGTCCGTCCGGTGTTGCAGCGGAGTTGAGCGACATATTCTGTGCTTTGAATGGCGCCACGCGAAAGCCTTCATTCGAGAGAATGCGGCACAACGCGGTTGTCAAAATCGACTTGCCGGCATGCGAAGCAGTGCCGAGCACCATGAGGGCGCGTGCGCTCATTTGCACTGTCCCGTTTCCGGCAGGCGCGGCCAACAGCTCAGGCGAGCCCTGCTGGTCGCGGCCGAGCACCTCCGGCGGAATCCGCTCCGGCAAACTTCGCGCCAGCAAGGCTGGCCATTCACTACTTGCCCTTGCTGAGTTTGCGGAAATACTCCGCGACCGCGTCCATGTACCCCGCCGGCACGCGATCGGTGGTGGCGCTGCGCACCTGATCGCCGCTGGATTTATCGGCTTCGCGGCGCAGTTGCACCTCCAGCGATTCCAGATTCGGCAGCACTACGCGGTTCAGGCGATTGGTCAGCTCCTGCGAGCTGATGTCGCCCACCTGCATCCGCGAAAGCTCCTGCTGCAAATCGCCGATCTGCCGCGCCATATCGGGATTATCTTTATACTCCTGGCGCATCTGGTTCAGCGCGCGCGTGGCATCCTGCATCATGCGACTCGGATCCCATACGTCGCCATTCGGATACTGGTACATTCCTTCCGGAGCGAAGCGGCCGTAATACGTTCCCGGACCGTCGAAGCGATTGCCGTATCCGCGATCGCCGCCGTTGAGGCGTCCGTTGCTGCCGCCGCCGCGCTGGCCACCGTTGGCGGCATTGCCCTGCTGCCCGTTCTGCCCTTGCTGGCCGGACTGGCCCTGCTGGTTGCCCTGGCGGTTGCCGTTCTGGCTCGCCATGCGCTCCAACTGATCGCGCAGCCGCTCGACTTCGGCGAGGGACCGCTGCGTCTGCCCGTCCCGCGGGCCCTGCTGGCCCGGCGCGTTGGGATCGAGGGCGGCCTGCGCGCGCTGCAAATCGTCGGCGACCTTGTCCATCGTCTGCGTGATCGGCGCTTCGCGCGGCACCATGTATCCGCCAAGGCCGCGCCGGATATTATCGGCCGCGTACTTCATCCGCCCGCGAGCTTCGTTCTGCTGCATCTCGGAAAGCGCCTCGCGCACCGCGGAGGAGGCGCGCGGCTGCGTACCCGCCATATCGCGAGCCGCTTTCTGCATGTCCTGCTCGAGCTGGCCGGCGTCGTTGGTCATCTTGTCTTTTTCATCGGCGAGCTGCGCGGCCTGCTGGCGCGACATGTTCGATTGCTGTCCGAAGCGCGGGCCGCCCCCGTTCAGATAATCCTCGCCGTAAGCTTTGCGCAGGCGATTTTCAAAATCCCGCTGCTGATCGGCGAGCTTCCGCGCGCGCTGCGCCAGATCGTTCAATTGCGCCGCGGCCTGCTGCTGGCGCATTCCGCCCAATTGATCCTGCGCTTCTTTTAACCGCTCCGCCGCGCGGCGCGCATCTGCCTGACTTGCCGCCTGCCCTTGCTGGCCTTGCGCCGCCGAGGATTGCGCCGAGCGCATATCGTTTTCCGCCTGGCGAAGCTGATCGAGCGCGCGCTGCAAGCGCTGATCGCTCTGCCGGCCGCTCATGCCGCTCTGCGATCCGCGCGAAGACGACGATTGCGATCCGCTCTGGCCCTGCTGGCCCGATTGCGACTGCTGGCCCTGGGCGGATTGCTGGCCCTGCTGCTGGAGCTGTTCCAACTGCTTTTTCAGCTCTTCGGCTTCCCGGCGCAGCATTTCCTGCTGCCAGCGCTGCTCGAAGCTTTGTTTGTTCTGCTGTTGTTGCACCAGCTCCTGCTGGCGTTGCGCGAGCTGCTGTAGTTTTTGCAGCGCCTCATCGATCTCTTTCTGTCGCTGTTCCTGCGAGGAGCCCTGCTGCTGGCCCGTTTCGTACTGATTTTTTTCCGTGTCGAGCTCGAGATCGAAGAGGTTCGCCAGATCGCGGCCCGCTCCGCCGCCACCGCCGCCGCCGTTTGCCCCGAAAGCGACCTGAATGTCGCGCATCGTGGCTTCGGCGCGCAGCAGATGCTGCAGCGCCCGCTGCTCCGGCTCAAGCGCGTCTTTCCAGCCCTGACCTTTCAATTTGTCCGATGCCGGACCCATTTCCGCCGCCGCGGCTTCCATTTCCTTGGTGAAGGATTGAAACTCCTGATTCTGCCCGGCGAGCTCCCGGCTGCGCGTGCGCTGCGCCAGCGACATCGCCTGCTCCTTCAACTTGCTTTGCACTTCGGAGAGGAATTTCGCGTTATCGGCCGCGTTGACCTTTTCCTTCGCGCCGCCGCGAATTTCATTCCAGGTGGCCGCGATGATTTCTTTTTCGCGCTCCGAAATCCGGTTCTGATCCTGATCGCCGCCGCCCCCGCCGCCGCCCATCTGCTGCGATTGCGAGTAGTTGCGCTCATAGGGCTGGGTCTCGATGAACATGATATCGGTGCGCGAGGTGGTGCGCGCGTCGCGCGCCGTCGCGTAAATCGCGACCACGTCGCCCGGCGTCAGCTTGTAGTCTTCAAGATAAATCGTCGTGCGGCCGCTCGCCTGCTTCACGCCTCTTTGCGGCAGCATGGAAACGGTCTTTTCCGCGCCGCCGTTGACGGAATAGTGCAGATCCATGGATTCCAGCGCGAAATCGTCGTCGCCTGCGACCTCAACCGGCACCTCCTCGATGGGGCTGACCCTGGCGTCGGCGCCGGGACGCGTAATCTTCACGTTCGGTGCGTTGTCTTCGCGGGCTTCGATGAAGAAATCCTCGCTCAAGCGAACGCTCTGGCCCTGCTCATTGGCGGCGAAGTGATACATGCCGTCCTTGTTGATCGGCACCTTGGCGGTGAGCACGGTTCCGCTCGCGTCAGGATCGAGCGAAATGTGCTGGCCGTTATCGAGCTCGATGGTTCCGGTTCTAAGCGGGCGATCCGTTTCGACGCGCAGCTCGGCGACGGTTCCCGCGACGGCCCGCAAATCGCCGCCCGGATCTTCAGTCGCGTCGGACAGATGCAGCCAGCTCGGGAAATGGTAGGTCACCTTTACTTTTTTGATCGCCGGCATGTCCACCACGTCGAGCTTATAGGTTTTCGATCGCACGCCCGCCGCTTCGACGTAATACTCGACCGGCTCCGGCACCGCGGCGAACAAAAATTCATATGCCGATCCGCTATCGCGCGGCAGCATGGGAGCTTCTTCCCACTTGAGCGCGCTCTGATAACGCGCGTAGACCTTCACCTGCGGCGCCTGGAACCCGACCAGCGTCGCGGTGACCATCTGGTCCGCTTTACGGCGGATAAGTTTGTTGCCGGGTTCGATCTTTATGTCATAGAACGCGCCCGTCGTTCCCTTGGGCAGTCCGGCCCACAACAGCGATGCGCCGTAGCCGAGGAACCCGGGACCCGCGACAATCAGCCACGCCAGCGCGGCCGCCGCCGCTCCGGCCGACGTCGCAAACGCAAAAATCGATTTCGGCGGCGCCACGCGAGCCGTTTCCGTGCGCTGCGCGACCGTCGCCGTATCTTCCGCCAATAGATCGAGCATCGGATCGCCGTGCTCGCGGCGCTCGACGAAAGTCAGGAGGCGTTCTTCAAACTCGGGAAAGGTCCGCTCCGCCCGCCGCGCGGCCCGGCGCTGATTCAGCCGCAGCAACGGCAGCACCATCCCGAACGCGATGGCAATCGCGAGCGCGAGGAACAACACCACTCGCGCCACCGTGAGGCTGCTCGAAGAAAACGCCAGGGCATTTGTGACCAGCACCATCGCCAGCGTGACGCCGAGCGCAACGCCGGCCGCAATTGCCGCACCCTTTGAAACGGCCAGCCATCTTAGGCGCGTCTCCAGGCCGCGCAGATATTGGTTCAATTGTTCGCGCGTGTTCATGCCGCTTCCTTTCGCTTGGTCTTCTCCGCCGCAGCCGGCGGTTTCAAATGACGGTCCGCGACGATCGATTCCGCAATCGCCACACCCAACAATATCAATAATAAGATCGGCCAGAGGCCCCAGGGTTTCTTATCCCCTTGATCTACCGATGCTGACGCGCCGGACGCGTTTTCGTCACTGCCGGTGGCCTTCCATAAATCAAGCGTTTCCTTGGGAATGACGGCGAGGTCCGACTCGCGCCGGTCGGCGTGAACGGCGATCAGACTGCGCCGGCCGCTGGCCGTTTTCACTTCGTAGAAACCTTCCTTGTGAACCGCGAAATTTCTCGCCGCGGCGGCCTCCTCAAGCGATAGCAGGCGGCGCCCGTCGAGCAGAACTTCGGCCGCGCCTGTCTTATCGCCGGAGGCGCGCAACTCGATATAGGAATCCGCAGTAACGTTCACCGGCTGATCGCCGCCCTCGCCGCCGAGATACTCCGCCGATCGCTGCACGAAAGGAACCCAGGCCGCGTGCAGCGGCAGATCGTTAGCCGTGTTGTCGAATGTCGAAGCGAAGGCCATCACTTTGCCTTCGCCGATCGCCTGCTCCAGCACCAGCGGCGTCCCGTCGTTGAGCCGCGCCAGAACCCGCGATTTCGCGCTGGTGACGCGGATCGCCTGGTAAAACTTGACGCCGTCGAAGCGCTCCAGATCACGCATCACCGGATCGCCGGTGTCCAGATCGGAGACGCTCAGAAACATCTGGCCCTCCGGATGCGCGTACGAGGAGCTTTGGATCGCTTCATCAAGCACCGGAACGCGCGGCGAAGCGGCCGATGCCGGTCCCAGCGCGATGAGCAGCGATCCGCCGGCGGCAACGTAGGCTTTGAGCGAATCTTCAAAGCCGCCGGGCAAAGCGCCCAGATCCGAAAGAACGATCAGAGCGTAATTTCCAAGCTTCGCGTTGGCGGCCTGATCCGGCCGCAGGGTTTCGAGCGTGAACGCCGAATCGGGCGAGGCGTCGAGCGCGGCTTTGTAGTACAGTTCCGCGCGCGGATGCCGGCCGTCGTCGACGAACAGAATTTTTTTCGGATCGGCGCGCTCCACCGCGAAATCGTAATGATCGTCGGCGGCCAGAATGTCGGCCGAATCGATGCGCACTTCGCCCCGGCTGAATCCGTAGGGCGCGTCAAGTCCCAGAAATTCGACCTGCGCGCGGCCGTTTTCGGCGACATCCACCGTTTTGGTCTGCAGCGATTTTCCGTTGAGCAGCAGCGATACGGTGCGCTTGGCGGCCGGGGCGCCGAACCCCGCAATGATGGCCTGAATGCGAACTTTTTTGGGATCGTAAACCCGCCGCGGCGCCGTGACGCTTTCCACCGTCCAGTTCGGCGCCGCGTCGCCCACCTGATGCAGCACCAGATTTGTTCCCGGCTCGAGCCGCAGATCGGCGAATCCCGGCGGCATCGCCGATCTTTGCAGATCGCTCACCAGATTCAGCTCGATCGGCGATTTGATCGATTCGGCGAGCGTCCGCGAATAGCGCGCCAGCTCACCGAACGAGGCGCGGCTATCAGTCGGCTGGATCGAGTTGATCGCGGCGCGAGCCTCGCCAGGATCCGTCGTGGGCTGCGTCAGCGTCTGGATCTGGGCTCCCAGCGCGACCACCTGCACCGGATCGCCGGGGCGCACCGAGGAAAGAATGCTCTGCGCCTGATCCTTGGCCTGCTGCAAGCGATTCCCCGCCCTCATGCTGAACGAATCGTCGATCGCGATCAGCGTAAGATGCTTCTGCCCCCCGATCGGAATGGCGCGCCGGATAAACGGATTGGCGAACAGCAGCGCGAGCAGGATCAGCATCGCCGCCCGCAGAGCGAACAACAACAGGTGCTCCAGGCGGCGGTGCTTCACCGAGCTTACCTCGCGCTTTTCAAACAGCATCAGCGACGGAAAATAACGCGGATCGGAGCGATGCTTTTTGAGCAGATGAAGCCAGACCGGCAGCCCGACGGCCGCGATCCCGGCTAAAAACCATGGTGCGAGGAAGCCCATAAAACTCTCTAGTGGCCCGTGCGGGAATCCGTCAACGCCGTCACATTTTTCCTTTCCGGATCGCCAGGTACTCGCGCAGCGCGGCGTCCAGCGGGCGGCTGGTGTCAATCAAAAAATAATCGATGCCCGCGCCCCTGGCGCGAGTGCGCAGGTCCTCCAGATGCGCGTCCATTTTGTCGCGATATTCGTGCGAGGCGTAATCGGGCGACACCTCCATCGCCTCGCCCGTTTCCAGATCCTCCAGCAGCACCGGATAGCGCAGCTTGGGATGAATCTCTTCGGGATCAAGCACGTGAAACAGAATCAGCTCGTTGCCGCGATAGCGCAGCGGCTCGACCGTCTGGATGATTTTCGCCGGCTGTTCCCAGAAATCCGAGATGGCGACCACGATTCCCCGGCGGCGCAAAAATTCCTGAAGCGTCAGGAACGGATGGGCAAAATTGGTCCGCGCGCCGGCCTCCGCGTTCTCGATGGCGTGCAGAATCCGCGCAAGCTGGCCCTGCCGCGACGACGCCCGCACGTAGCGGCGAACCTCGTCGTCGAAAACGATCAGCCCCGCCGCGTCGCGCTGCATATTGGCCAGATAGGCCAGCGATGCGGCTAAAAACTTCGCGTATTCGAGCTTATCAGTGGGATGCGAGCCGAACTTCATCGACCGGCTGGCGTCGAGCAGGATGGTCAACTGCGAGTTGGTTTCGCCCCGATAGCGTTTGAGAAAGGCGCGCTCGGTGCGCGCAAAGACGTTCCAATCGATGTGCCGCAGATCGTCGCCGGGCGTGTAGGCGCGATATTCGGCAAACTCCTGGCTGAATCCGAAATCGGGCGAGCGGTGCAGACCGGCGATGAATCCGTCGACGACCGTTTTGGCGATCAGATCCAGTCCGGAAATGCCGGCGAGAACACTCGGATCTAGAAATCGTTGCAACATCTTTCCTGCATCAGCCGGAGCCGGCCGCCGCGTTTACGCCTTCGGCGCGGGCATCGCCTCCAGCAGTTTTTTCAAAATATCGTCCTGCGTCAGCCGGTCCGATTCGGCCTGGAAGTTCAGCAGAATGCGATGCCGCAGGATGGGCCGCATCAGCGCGATCACGTCCTCAAAGGACACGTGATAACGATGCCGCATCAGCGCCCGGGCTTTCGAGGCCAGCACCAAAAACTGCGCGGCGCGGACGCTGGCGCCGAAGTTGACGTACTTCTTAATGAAATCCGGCGCGGCGGCGTCGGTCGCGCGCGTGGCGCGAACCAGATCGACCGCGTAGCGCGCTACCGAATCCGCGATCGGCACCATCCGGACCACCTGTTGAAAATCCAGAATCTCCTCGGCGTTCGTCACCGCCTCCACTTGCGCCTGATGCGTCGTCGTGGTCAGGCCGAGCACCTGCATTTCATGATCGGCGGAAAGATAATCGAGCAGCGTATTAAAAATGAAGCGGTCCAGTTGCGCTTCCGGCAGCGGATACGTGCCTTCGAGCTCAATCGGATTCTGCGTCGCCAGAACGAAAAACGGCGGCCGGATCTTATAATGATTGCCGCGCACCGTGCAGGATAATTCCTGCATCGCCTCCAGCAGCGCCGATTGCGTCTTGGGCGGCGTGCGGTTGATCTCGTCGGCCAGCAGCACGTTGGCGAAAATCGGACCCGGCACGAACGTCCAGGTGCGCCGGCCGGTAGTGGGATCTTCCTCGATGATGTCGGTGCCGGTGATATCGGACGGCATCAGGTCCGGCGTGAACTGGATGCGCCGAAATTCCAGACCCAGGGCCTGCGCCAGCGTTCGCACCAGCAGCGTCTTCGCCGTGCCCGGCAGTCCGGTGATCAGGCAGTGGCCGCCGACGAACAGAGCGATCATCACCTGCTCGATCACTTCGTCCTGTCCCACGATCACGCGGCGAACCTGTGCGACAATATCGTCGCGCACTTTCTGAAACCGGACAATGCGGTCCTTCAGCTCGCTCGATTCGATGGAGGAAACGGTGGTGGTGGACATTTAATTATTCTGTCTTATTCCTTGTCGCTTAATTCAAGCAGTAGTTTTTGGGCGGGCTTGTACTCCGGCGCCACTTCGAGCGCCGACAGAACTTCATCCTTGGCTTCGGCGCTGCGATGCAGCGCGTTCAGCGCGACCGCCCGTTCATAATGCGCGCCCGCCGGATCGACCGTGCCGCCGGCCAGCGCGGCGCCCCATTCGCGAATCGCGCCCTCGTAATTTTTCAAATCCATATCGAGCTGGCCCAGCTTGCGGTGCGCTTCCTCGTCCTTCAAATAAATCAGATCCAGCCGCTCCAGCGTGCGCGCCGCGGCGCGTTTGTCTCCGGCTTCGGCTTCAAGATCGGAAAGCTTCTTGAGCAGCGCCGGATCCCGCCCGCCGACATCGGCGTAACGCGCGAGCTGCTTCATCGCGCCCGCCTTGTCGTTTTTCGCCAGATAGGCGTCGGATAAAAATTCGTAGACGCTGCCCGCTTCGACATAATCGGAATAGACGTCACGAATCGGCGCGCCGAGCTGGATCACTTTGTCCCAATCCTTCTGCTTGGCCGCCTTGGAGACTTCGAGAAGCTGCTTTTTCCACTCCTCGAATCCGTTTACGCTGACTTTGGTCGAATCATCCAGCCAGGCCAGGAATTGCTTATCGAACTCCTCCGGCTTCAGATTGAATTCTTTCTGAATCACGTCCACCGTCGGCGTCAGATTCTTGAAATCCTCGATCATCGCCAGCAGCTTCCCATAGCCCCACTTCTGATCGATAAAGTTGCAGATCTTGCCGCCCTGAAAATACGACACGACGACCTGCGCAGGATAAGTGGGATGAATGAAGCCGCGATCCAGCTCCGAGATCGGCAGCAGCTTGTGATTTTTTATGGCGTTGATCGCCTCCGGATCGAGCCGGTCGCCCCAATCGGGGTTGCCGTTGGCCGTCTCCTCATACACCGCCAGTCCTTCAGTGAACCAGCGCGGGACGCGGCTGTTGGTCATCGCCAGCACGTAGACGTGGCTCAACTCGTGCCACATCGTGCTGTCCCAATGAAACTGCCCCGGAGGCCGCGCGCTTGGAGAATCCATGGCCACCGACGCCGTGAACTTCGCGCCGTGCTCGCCTTCGGTGAACGCCTGCGTGGCGACGAACGTCACCCCCAGCGCGCCGAGGCCGGGCATGCCCATGGTGCGCACCGCGAAATCTTCGTGATCCGGATAAACTTCCAGCTCCACCGGCCCGTTCAGCTTGAACTTGTATTTCTTTTCATACGTGGCGAGCGCGCGCTGCATCTCGCTTTCAACGTACGGCCGCAGCAGTTCGGCTTCCTTTTTGTGCAGCCGGATGATGGTCGTCGGAGTCCGGTAGGTGACGAAGTTCTTATAACTGTCGAGCAGCGTGAGCGAATTTTTCGTTGACGTGCTCTGGTATCCGTTACGCCAGCACTCTTCAAGCTGCTGCCGCGCTTCCGTCTCATCGCCCAGCCGCATCAGGTTGATGCCGAGCTCGCTGCGCGCGCTCCACAGATCCGGCTTCAATTGAAGCGCTTTGCGATACGCCAGAATGCCTTCATCGTAGCGGCGATTGATGATGAAAAAATGCCCGGCGGTTTCGTACACCTCGCCGTAATGCGGATTGATCTGCAAAATCCGGTCGAGCCACGGAGTGGTCTTCTTATCGTTCAACCAGTCGATAGCCGCCAGCACCGACATGGCGTCCAGCGCTTCCGGAGAGATCGCCAGCGCCTTGTTCGCCTCGCTCGCCGCCTTTTCCGGATTGTTGTCCTCCAGCGCCACGCGCGCCAGCAGTTCCTGAGCTTCCACCAGTTTGGGATCGCTCTTCAGCGCCTGCTGCGCCAGCTCCGTCGCTTTCCCCTCGAACCCGTCCGCGGCGACCAGCGCCAGGCCGAGCAGCGCGGGAGCATAATCCTTTTTTAGTTCCAGCGCCTCGCGGAAAAGATCGCTGGCGTCGCCGGGCTGCCAGTGTTCCAGGTACATGCGGCCCCAGCGCACGCGTAAATTGGGATCTTTATCATGCGCTTTCACGGCGGCGCGAAACAGATCGTTGGCGCGCTGGTAATCGCGCAGCCCCCAATAGCCTTCGGCCGCGATTCCCGGATCGCCGGATCGGGTGAGTTGCTGAAAGCACGCCGCCGTCTGCGGATCGCCGTGATGTTTCAGCGCCGCGCAGCGAGCCGGGTCCACCGTCTGCGCCGCGGCCGGCAGAGCCGCGATGAGAACCGAAACTACCGTGAGCTTCACTTATCGAGCGCCTCCTGCGTTCTGGCGAGCTCGATCAAGTATCCCTGCAGTTGCCGCCGGTATTCGTTGAAATCCATCGAGGCTTTCTTATACTTCAATTCGTCGATGGCCTGCTCCAGTTCTTCTTTGTGCTTCAGCAGCTTCAATTTTTCCGGATCGTTGATTTGCGCCGAAACCGCGCCCAGATGGAGAACCGCAAAGCGGCCCGCCGCCAGCCCTTCGCCATTATCCGGACCGGGCGCTTTGACGCCATCGCCCTTGCCGGTGTCCTCGATCAGCGCATGCTCGGTGGCGAGCCGATTCTGCGTCTCGAAAAATTTCGCCGTTTTCTCTTCCGCGTAGCGAAACGCCTCAAGCGCGCTGATCACCTGGTTTTTGTCCGCGTCGGCCGCGGGATCGCGCAGCGCCTCGATCCAGTAGCGCGCGAAATAGGTCGCGTTCTTTTCCGTGCCGGCCTTGGTCGCCGTGATCACCACGCGTCCCGGCTTTTCAAGCGATACAATCGATGCGCCGCTCGAGCTCGTCATATTCACGACAAGCTGGTGTTTTGCCGGAATTGTATCCAGCATGTTGGCCAGCTCGGTTCCGGTCAGATCCGGGCCCGGGATGTTGAACTTGTAGTCGGACTCGTCGAAGCTGCCGTGGCCGATCAGCATCACGATGACCGAATCGTCAGGCTTAGCCTGCCGCGCAATCTCCTGAAATTTCGCCTGGATCGCGTTTTTCGTCGCGCCGTCGCCGAACATGGTCGCGATCTTGGCGTTCGGCTCGGCTTGCTTGAGGAGCTTGTCCAGATCCTTGGCCCAGCCCTCGAAGCGCTGCTCGTATTCCGGCTCCCCGCCCAGCCCGGCGATGGTCAGATAAAACGTCTCCGCCCGCATCAGCGGCGCCGCGAGCAGAACGAGAAAAGCCCCGCCCGTAATGGCCCGGCCACAAATTCTCATATCACGCCCCATTTCCGTCGCAACAGCCACTCGCCGGACCGCAGCATCAGCAGCAGCAAGAACACCGCCGGCATGTCCCACAAATCGCGCGTTTCGCGCACCGTGATGCCCGCGTCCGAATAGCTGATATCCTCGCCGAGCTTCCGCGCCTCCGCCGGCGTGTAATACCGGCCGCCGGTTTCCTGCGCCAGTTTCTCGAGCAGTTCGCGATTCTGTTCAACCTTGAAATTTTCCGCCACGCCATCCTCGCGCCGGAACGTCAGCGTATCGCGGCCCAGATCTTCGCCCGCGCGCTTGGCCGTCATCTCGACTAAATAAGATCCGGCCTTCGGCGTCGTATATTCCGATGTAAACACTCCCGGTTCGACAGGATCGGGCCGCATTTCGACCGTTTCGGCGATTCCTTCCGGACCGAGAATGTGCGCCTCCACGGTCGCGTCGCTCGCCGGCAGATAAGTCGCGCCAAAAACTTGCGCGCGAAGCTTCACCTTGGCTTCGTCTTCTAAAACCTGGCGCGGAGTCGAGGCCACCACGCGCCGCGGCGTATCGTTCACCAGCCAGCGCAGAAGCTGGGTGTAGAACATCTCATGAGTCATGTCGGAAACCGGCATCTGCATCTGCCAGCCGCGCCAGCTTCCTCCGGTGGCGAACACGGCGGTGCGCCCGCGCCCGTAATTTTCCGTGATCAGCAGCGGAAAACGCCCGCCTTGCAGCGGCAGGCCGTCCATTAACACCACCGCGCCGGGCTTGGGCTGCCCCGGATCCTGAAAGTTCAAAATGTACGGCATTTTGCGCCATTTTTCGGCGTTTTTCTGCGGATCTTCCTCAATTCGCGTAATCAGGCTGTCGCGGCCCGCGTTGGTGAGCTCGACATTGGCCGGCGCACGCACGAAAGTGCCCTTTCTATCGGGCAGAATCACCGGTAGCAGGTCGTTCAGCGCGGATTGCTTATATCCGCCGTCGGCCAGCGCATCCTTGCCGCCCAGAAACAGCAGGCCGCCGCCGCGCCGGTCGACAAAATCGTGAATGAACTGCTGCTGATTGCTGGTGAAATAGGCCGCTTCGCTCGATCCGATGATCAATCCATCGAACTGGAACAGGTCCTCGACCCGCGTCGGGAAGCCGTCTTTCAGCTTGGGGACGTCGTTGTGCTCGTCCTGGACGTAGATCTTGTTTTGCGTGGTCCGCAAAATCGTGAGCAGGTGCAGATTGCGGTCGTCCTCGACGGCGCGCTTGAGGAACTTAAACTCCCAGCGAGGCTCGCCTTCCATATAAAGAACCAGCGCAGTTCGCTTGTCCACGTTCACCAGCCGGATCAACTGGTTGTTTTTCACATTCTCTTCGTTCGGCAGCGGATCGATCGAGGCTTCAATCGTCTTCACGCCTGCCGTTCCGGCATTAAACAAAATCGATTCGGTTTGTTCCACCCCATCAGCCTTCATCACCACCGATCGCGTGGCCAGAACCTTGTTGCCGTCTTTCAAGGTGATCTTCGCGGTCTGACCGGCGTAGCCGTGCTGATGAAAGCTCACCTGCACGGCCAATCGCGAATCGGGGAGCGCCCGCTGCGGCGCCTGAACGTCGGTCAATTCGACATCGCGTGCCATCTTTTCGCGCCCGAACCCGATCGTGTGGATGGGAATGCGCTGGCGGCGAATCTCGGAAATGGTCTCCAGATCGATTCCGCCGGAATTGTCCGCGCCATCCGACAACAAAACCACCGCGCCGATCGGCAGGCTGGAGGCGTCGGCCAAAACTTCCTTGAGCGAATCGCCGATGTGCGTCGATTGTCCGGAGGAGTTAAGCTGATCGAGCTTCTGAATGCGTTCCAGATGATCGGACAAGCGATAAAGCCGAACTTGAAACTTTTTCTGCAAGGAGTCGATAAGACCGGAGTTAAGCACCCGCTCGGCCGCCTCGCGGCGCGAGGAGCCATCGGCGTCCCGGGTCGCCATGCTGGCCGAATCGTCCACCACCACCGCGACGATATTCTGCTGTGGGCGTAAGGTGGCGACGCTCAAAGCCGGGTGCCAAAGCATCAACAGCAGGATGGAGGCGAGCGCGGTTTGCAGCAGCCACACCGCGACGGATCGCGCCCCGTGCACCCGTCCCCGTTCCGCCGTCATCCGCCGCACGAGCAATCCGAACCCCGCCGCGGCCACCAGGATCGCCGCAATCAGCGCCCATTTCGGCCAGCCGCCGAGAAAGACGAAGGTGCCGCGTGAGAACACGGCCATCGGATACTTGAAAAATAGCTCGAACATCAGTGAGATAAATCGTACATGAAATAGTTACAGGCAATCCGGTAGGCGAGTGAAGCCCACTTTTCCGGATACCGCGGATCATCGGACCATTCCCAGGCGTCACCCAGGTCCATATTGTGGCAGATCACCACCATCAGCCGGCCCTTGTCATCATAGATCCCGCGCCACTTGGCCTCGTAACCGTCGTATTCATAACGCCTTCCGGTCATCAGGTACTGCGCCCCGGCCACCTGGAAACGATCGTCCAGATCATATATGACGTGGAAGATGGGATCTTTGTTGTCAATATCCACCACCGGACGGTCGGGAAAAACCTTCCTCATGCTGTTCATGAAGTTCTCCCACTCGATGGTGCCGTGAAAGTCGTCGCACATGAAAAATCCGCCCCGCAGCAGATATTCGCGAAGCTGCGCCGCCATTTCATCGGTGAGATTCCAGTAGCCAACCTCTACCGCGTACATCAGCGGCCAGTTATAGACGTCGTCGGAGCCGTCCAGAAACACCACCTGCTCCACCGATCGGGCGTCGATGCGCGTCAACCGTTTAATCCCCTTAAGCAGCAGCCGGTCCGAGCGCGGATAATCGATGGTCCAGCGTTTGTAGCCGTCAGGGTAGCCGTGCGGCGCCATAATCGACGGATAGGCGAGCCGCGCGCGAGTCCATTCGTGAGTTTCGTAGGCGTCGGAAGGAATCGAGTATTCGGCGTGTTCCTCGGCGGTTTGATATTGCTGGAACGGCCGTTGCGCGCGTAACACGCCCCAGGTGGCAAATCCCGCAACTACCAGCAAAAAAACCGAGCGGACGCGCATTTCAAGCTTCGCAGTTGGCTTCAGAATAACATATGGATTTAAAGCCGAAAGGCTTCAAAGCCAAATGGCTCTGCTGCCCCTCTCTGTTCCGTTATCCTGTAAGGAATCGCGGCCGACGATCCCCGGCCGGCGCCGCAATCAAAAATGCCCGTGAACAGTCACCTTTATGGCCTCATTCTCGCCGGCGGGCGCGGCACGCGATTCTGGCCGCGCAGCCGCCGCGACCGCGCCAAGCAGGTTCTGAACTTTTTCGGCGACCGCTCCCTGATTCAACAAACCGTCGACCGGCTGCGGCCGGTCCTTTCCCCCGATCATCTATGGGTGCTTACCAGCGATCGCCTGCGAGGCGAAATCGCGCGGCAGCTTCCGGAAATTCCCAAACGGCAGATTCTGGCCGAGCCGGCGCAGCGCAATACCGCGCCCGCCATCGGGCTTGCCGCGCACATCCTTCACTCCATCGATCCGGAATCGGTGATGGGTGTTTTCCCGGCCGATCATGTGATCGCCCGGCCGCGCGATTACGTCCGCCTGCTCCGGCCGGCGTTTCGCGCCGCGCGCCAGGGGAAAATCGTGGTGCTCGGCATCCAGCCGCGTTGGGCCGAAACCGGCTACGGATATATCGAGTTTCCGAAAGGCGTTCGCCCCGCGCCGGCTGCGGTGGAAACGCTCGGATTTCGCGAAAAACCAGACCAGAAAACGGCCGCGCAATTTCTGGCGGCTGGAAATTTTTATTGGAACGCGGGGATGTTTTTCTGGCGTACCAGCGTGCTGCTAGAGGCGCTGCGCAAGTTTCTTCCCAAAACAGCGGCCCTGCTCGCCAGCCTGCCGCTCTTCGGCCATCGCCAGTTTGCCTCGCGCCTGAAGGATGTTTTTCCAAAGTGCGAAAACATTTCGATCGACTATGCGGTGCTTGAAAAAGCTCAATCCGTGGCCGGCATCGCCGCGGGCGATATCGGCTGGAACGACGTGGGAAGCTGGAACGCCGTTTACGAGCTGGAGCGCCGCGACGCTGCCGGTAACGTCCTTCGCGCCGACGCTCTGGCGGATTCAAGCACCGGCAATTACGTCCACGCCGAAAAATTTGTCGCCCTGATCGGCGTGAAAGATTTAATCGTGGTCGATACGCCGGACGCGCTGCTCATCGCCGACCGCGCGCGCGCCCAGCAGGTGGGCGAGATGGTGAAGCGGCTCGAAAAATCGGGACGCGAAGATTTGTTGTGACGCGCCCATGCTACTGGGAGCGGTGGAACAAGCCGACGTAGGCGGCTTTCGCCCGGATGTGGCCGGCCATCGCCTGCATGATCTGTGTCCGGATCGCCTGCACGTTGGGATTCGGCTGCTGCGGACCCTGCGGGCTCACCTTCACATCGATGGCCGTATCCAGCGCGTACAGCTCGAAAATATAGTGATGCAGGGGACCCGCCGCCGGCGCGCCCGGACCGCGATAGCGCGACCCGCTCACGCTGATCTGGCGCATGCCGTCCGGCAATTCGAATCCATCCGGCCGCGCCTGAGCGATGCTGGTAGCGGTCGCCGGGATGTTCCACACCATCCAGTGCAGCAGCCCGTCGGTGGAGTTGTTCACCACCGTATCGGCGTCGACGAAGGTTAATACGAAGCTCACGGTTCCGGCCGGCGGAGAGCTCCACTGAATCATCGGCGAAATTTCGGCGCCTTCCTGCGTATAGCGGGCCGGAATCATTCCTCCGTCGGGCCACGCCGTGGTGATCAGCGTCATATTTTGCACCACGCCCGGCCCGCGGCCGCGCCCGCCGCCGCGAGCCTGAGCCATGGCCATTTCCATCGGCGCGATTCCCGTGATCATCAGCAACACAACCATCGATCGCATAAGTTATCTCCGAAACTCCGGGTGCGCCTTCAGCCACGCGTCATATCGTTTGCGCAGCGTCTGCACCGGGTCCAGATCCTCGCCCGGCCTGATCTGATATTGCGGCCCCATGTTCGGCTGGGAAACGGTGATGTACATCGAATATTTGCCGTTATTGTGCAGATTGGGCTGATCCGCCGGACCGTTGGTGTCGTGCGGATCCGCGGCCAGAATATAGGCCACCAGCGACGTTCGCAGCGTGCAGGGAATACCTTTCGATTCCGGAGGCAGCGGAGGAACCTCACAGGTGCAGCGGCTGTCGCCTCCGGCCGCGTCCGCCGCTTCCATGGCCGCCATCACCCGGTCCGTAACGCCGCCGGTCGCCGCCAGAAAGGCCTTCACCGCGCTCGGGACCACCTGTCCCGACCGCAAAATATTTCCCTGGATCGAATAGAAAATTTCCGTGCCGGGAACCTGGCCGTGCAGGTCCTGGGTGACGAAGCCGTTGCCCAGCCCGGAGTGCCCGGCGGCGCGCCCCTGCAAATCGACGATGCCGTATTGGCGGCTCTGAAAGCCGGGATCCTCGCTCAGCAGCTCGATGATTCGCGCCGGGTCAGTGCCGCGCTGCAACTGATCGAACACCAGCGTCTGGTTCTGGTGCGTATCGAAATCGGCGCCGGCCTGGCAGGCGGCGACGCCTTTGCCCGGCACCACCACGGCCTGCACGTCCTTGAGAAAATCGTCGCTGTTGCCGGTACATGTGGAGGACGAAATCACCACGCGTCCCGTGCTTCGGTCCACGGCCACCACCGACCATGTCGCGAACGCGGAAACTTCAAACGCGCAGAGCAAAATTAGGAGAGATCGCATAAAAGAATGATCAACGCCGCCCGAACATCGCCGTTTTGCGATTGTACAACAAAATGCCGCATGCGACACTATGCGTAGAACTATGAAGTGTCTGTTGCCGCTGCTTCTTCTTCCGGCCGCGCTTCCGGCGCAAGGCGTTTCCGCCGATTGGGACGTCAGCAAATCCGTCGCCGCGCTTTCCGCGCAGGCCGCGCGCCTGAAACCCATTCTCGATCAGCTCACGCCTCAGGAATGGGTGGCCAAAGGCGCTCCGCAGACCTATGTTCAGCAGTGGAAGGGCGCCGAGGACGAACTCGGCTATCTGGTCAACTCCGCCAAGGCCCTCGAAAAACAGCCGGAGCGATTGACGCTCGCGCTCGATACCTATTTTCGCTTGCAGTCGCTCGAAAACCGCCTGCATTCGCTCGCCGACGGCGTCCGCAAGTATCAGAATCCCGCGGTCGGCGACCTGCTGCTCGGCGTGCTGGCCGAAAATTCCTCCAATCGCGACAATCTGCGGCAGTACATTACGGATCTGGCCGCGCAAAAAGAACAGGAATTTCAAATTGTCGATAAGGAAGCACAGCGCTGCCGCGGGATTTTGAGCCGGCAGCCTCCGCCCAAAAAACAATGACTGAAGTCGCAACTTTCACCTGCAACATCTGCGGCGAGCCCTCGGCCGACATCTGCGTCTATTGCACCAAGGACGTGTGTCCGAATCATCGCTGCGAAAAATGCCACCGCTGTAGCGATTGCTGCCAGTGCGAGCTGCGGCGCGCCCAGGGCTGATGACGCGCCGCGGTTTTGTGCTCGGCGCCGGCGCGGCTTCGGCCATGGGAGCGCCGCGAAGGATTCTGGTCCATGGCCACCGCGGGGCACGCGCCATGCGCCCGGAAAATACGCTTCCCGCGTTCGAGTACGCGATCTCGATCGGCGTCGACGCGCTCGAACTCGATATGGCCGTGACCAGGGACAACGTGATCGTCGTCTCGCATGATCCGTACCTTCAGCCGCCGGTCTGTAGCGGCCCGCGGCCGAAGACGGCGATCCGTGAGTTGACGTTCGCCGAAGTTCGCCAATGGGATTGCGGCAAAATTCGCAACCCGCAATTCCCCAAGCAGACGCCGCTCCCCGGCACGCGCATGCCGTCTCTGGATGAGGTGTTCGATCTTGCCCCGCGCGGCCGTTTCTGGTTCAACATCGAAACAAAAAGTTTCCCCGATCATCCGGAGTTGACGCCGCCGCCCGAGGAATTTTCGCGCATGGTGCTGGAACGGGTGCGCGCGCATCGCCTGGAAAAGCGCGTTCTGCTTCAATCCTTCGATTTCCGGACCCTGCGCGCGATGAACAAGCTCGCGCCGGAGATCAAGCGCGTCGCGCTGTGGGAGGGCGATGATCGCGATTTCGTTTCCATCGCGCGCGACGCCGAAGCCGGCGTCATTTCGCCGAATGATTCGCTGGTGACGCCGGAAAAAGTGCGCGCCGCGCACGCCGCCGGACTCGAAGTGGTCCCCTGGACCGCGAACACCCCCGCCCAGTGGGACAAACTCATCGAAGCCAAAGTGGACGCGATCATCTCCGACGACCCAGCGGAGTTGCTCGCGTATCTAAAGCGCAAGGGCCTGCACTAGCCCCCCTTGCTTCAGCCAGGGCGAATAGGGCGCCGGGCAGCCGCGCTTTCAGCGCTGGTTCTGGCCGCTGCCGCTCGTGCCCGGCGAGGGACTGATCGGCAGCTTCCTCTTGCCCCATGTCGGCGGCGGCGGCTCGTGATCCATCCGGTTCACCGGATGCTCCTTCAGCATCCGCAGCGCCTCGGCGACGGCCCGTTCCAGTTGCGGATCGTGTCCCGCGATTACATCCTTGGGCCAGTTCTCCACATCGATATCCGGCGCGACGCCTTCGTTCTCCACGGCCCAGTGCCCTTCCTTGGCGAAAAACCCGCCGCGCGGCGCGATCATCGATCCGCCATCGACAAACACCGGCGTATCGGCTGTGTGCACCAGCCCGCCCCAGGTGCGCTTGCCCACCAGCTCGCCGACTTTGCGGTATTTGAACATGTACGGCATCAGATCCCCGCCGGAACCCGCCATTTCATTGATGATCATCACCTTCGGTCCCCAGATCCCGGCCTCCGGGCTGGTGAACGGATAGCGGTCGCCCGCTGCATTATTGAAATATCCGTCGAAGGTCCGCTGCAGCGCGTCGATAATGTAATCCGCCGCGGAACCTCCGCCGTTATACCGCTCGTCGATTATCGCGCCGAGCTTATCCTGCTGCGCGAAATAGTAGCGATTAAAGCTGGCATATCCGGGCTGCCCGGTATTGGGCAAATAGACGTAGGCGAGCTGCCCGTTCGATAATTTATCCACCAGCCTGCGGTTGGATTCGACCCACGCCCGCGTGCGCAGCGCCTGCTCATTGGCCACCGGCACCACCGTAATCTGATGGGCGCCATCCATCGATGGCCGGCTGTTCACCGTCAATACGGTTTGCTTATTCGCCGTCCCGTCAAGCAGGCGATAAATGTTATCTGGCGCGCGCAATTCCTCGCCATTAATCGCCAAAATATAATCGCCCGTCGCAACGTTCACGCCCGGCTCGGCCAGCGGAGCATGCAGATCCGGGTTCCAGCTTTCGTTGTCGTAGATCCGCGCGATTTTATATCGGCCGTTGTCGATGGTGAAATCCGCGCCCAGCAGGCCGCCCGGCGACGGAGGAACCGAAGGCATATCGCCGCCGCGCACATACGAATGCCCGATCGCGATCTCCGACCCCATCATATCGATCAAATAATTCAAATCGGCGCGATGATTCACGTACGGCAGCAACTGCCCGTACATTTCCTTCATGCGCGGCCAGTCGGCGCCGTGCATGTTCGGAACGTATAAATAATCGCGCTGATTTCTCCAGCCCTCGTAGAAAATCTGCTTGAACTCCTCTTTCGGCTCCAGATACATGGTCAATTTGACGTTGAGCCTTCCCTGGCCCGCCTGCGGCGGCTGCCGGTCGGCGTCGACCAGAAAAATCTGCGGAACCGGCGGCGGCGTTCCCGGAGCGGTCGGCGCTCCGCCGCGTCCGCCTCCGGCGCCGGCGGTGCGATATACCAGCTTGTGCCCGTCCGCGCTGACATCGTAGGTCGCGACGCCGTTGGCGAAGGTGGCCGCGCGCCGGTCGCTCAGACGATAGCGCATTAAAGTGTTTCCGCCGCCGCCCTGGCCGCGCCCGCCGCCCGTTTGCAGATAATAAACCGTTCCCGCCGCGCCCGCGCGAAGCTGCGAATACGGCCGCTCCGGCACGCTCTGAACATTGATGATTCTCGATTGAATATCGTCGAAATCGATCTCCACATTCACCGGAGTTTTCGGCGCGCGCGCGGCCGGCTGTTCGCCGCCCTCGGCCGCCGCGCCGCGGCCGCCCCGGCCCGCCGGCGCCGCGCCGACGCCTTTATCCTCATCGCTCTCCGGCAGCAGCGGGCTGGCTTCGCCCTTCTTGAGCACCGCCAGATACAATCCGAAATTCTCCTCGTGATCGTACGACGTCATATCGAGCCACTGCGATCTCAGCCCGAAATCGGTGGACGCCAAAAACCACAAATATTTCCCGCTCGCATCCCAGGCCGGCCAGACCGCGTCCGCCAGTCCGTCGGTGATCTGCTTCGTCTCCCCGGTCTCGACGTTGGAAACAAAAATCGCGTGATATAAAGATTTCAGATGGCTGGCGTAAGCGATCCATTTTGAATCCGGACTCCACACCGGATTTTCCGTCCTCTGCGGCACCATGAACGGATCGGATCCGACGATCTTGGCTTTTCCGCTCGCTACATCCATCACCCAAATTTTCAAATCCGTATCGGTGTACACGATCTTTTTCGAATCGGGCGACCAGGACGGCGTGTAGTAGTGCTTGGGATGCTCCAGCCGGATCGCGCGCGGCGGCGTAATTCCGTCCTGCGCCTCGATCATCAACTGATATTCGCCGGATTTATCGCTGAAATACGAGATATACTTGCCGTCCGGCGACCAGGCCGGATCGTGCTCCGCCGATCCGCTCGAATGGCTCAGATTGCGAAC
>JAJPHS010000131.1 GCA_021325175.1 Terriglobia bacterium | reverse complement strand
GTTTCCAAAGCCGGATGCGGCGATAATCTTCCCCACATCACCTCTCCGGCGAGGCACAGCCGGTCGAGCCATTCCGGATCGTATCCGGCGACTCGCTTCGGCAGTACGGAGGATTCCCACGCCGCCGCGGAGATTTCGTAGCCCTGAAGCTGCTTGAGCACCTGAAAGAGCCCGTCGACTCCGTGCAGTTGAGCGCCCGGCGTCAAATGATGCCAGCGGCACAGAAAGCGCATGAACAGCGCCGAGGAAACCGGCTCGATCTCGCGGCGCAAGCGGCCGAGCGTCAGGCGGTGAATGCGCGCCAGGATGCGGCGATGGCAGAACTGCGTCTGGCCCGCGCCATCGGGCGAGAACTGCCCGCGCAGGACCTGGCCCTCCGATTCGAGCTGGCCCAGCGCAATTTCCACGTCGCTCAAGCTTAAGCCGATTCGTCCGGCGATGGCGGCCGGCGCCGCCGGTCCGATGGAATCCATCCATCCGCGCAGGATGGCGGTGGCGTCGTTCACGCGATCGACGCGCTCGGTTGCGACCCATCGCCCATCAATTACGCGGGCCCGGCCGGCGCGCGCCAGCTCCTCGAAAAATCCCGACCATTCCGGGACCGGAGGCAGCAGAATCAGCGTGAGCAGCGCGTCGTGCAACTCCTCGGCGTCGCGCACCACCGGCCAGGATTCCGCGGCGACTTGCGCGATCGCCGCCGGGTCCAGCGCGCCGATGGAGCCCGCGTCCTCGCTGGGCAGGGTGCGGCGAAGCTGCACCGCCCGCGCGCGGCGCTCCTCCAGCGGAGCGTCGTCCAGATAGGCGTACGGATTGGCATTCAGGATTTCGTGGCTGAACGGCGAAGGCTCCGGCGTATCCACGGCGACGGTCCGCAGCGAGCCTTCCTCCATGCGCTCCAGCAGATGAATCAGGCCGTCGATATCCATGGCCTCGTGCAGGCAATTGAGAATGGTTTCATTCACCAGCGGATGATCGGGAATGCGCGGCTCACCCGTCAGATTTTCCGCGCAGGCGACCTGATCCGGAAACACGGCGGCCAGCAGATCGTCCGAGCGCATTCGTTGGATCGGCGGCGGAACTTTCTTTCCTCCCAGGAAGCGCGGCACCGCCAGCGCCCGCGAGGCGTTCCATTTCCAGCGCGCGCCGAACATCGGCGAGGCCAGCAGCGCCTGCGTCAGCACGTGCCGGACCGAATGCGGCCGCAGAAAGCTGAAAACGGATTCGAGCGGAAACGAATGCTGATCGCTCAAGGAAAGCAGCAGCCCGTTATCGGTGGCGGCGGCTTGCAGCTCGAAGTTGAAGGTGCGGCAAAATCGCTTGCGCAGCGCCAGTCCCCAGGCGCGGTTGATGCGCGATCCAAATGGCGCGTGAATCACCAACTGCATCCCGCCGCCCTCGTCGAAAAATCGCTCAGCGACGACGAGATCTTCTCCCGGCATGACGCCGAGCGCGCGCTGGCCGGCGCGGACGTAAGCGCTGGCCTGCTCGGCGCCGCGGCGATCGAGCGAGCACTCGCGCTCCAGAAGCTCCACCGGATTGGCGGATGCGGCGATATCCTGGCGCAATCGCGACACCTCGCGCGACAGCTCGCGCGTGCGGCCGGGCGCTTCGCCGCGCCAGAAGGGGACCGAAGGAGCGGCGCCGTGGGCGTCCTCCACGCGAACGCGCCCCGGCTCGACGCGGCGGATGCGCCAGGACGTCGTGCCGAGCAGAAAAATATCGCCCACCAGGCTCTCGACGGCGAAATCTTCATCGAGCGAGCCGACCACGGTTCCTTCCGGCTCGGCCACCACCTGATATTGCGCGGTATCGGGAATCGCGCCGCCGGAAGTGATGGCCGCCAGCCGCGCTCCGCGGCGGCCGCGCAGGCGATGATTCACCTGATCGCGATGCAGGAACGCTCCGCGGCGGCCGCGCGATGTCGCGATTCCTTCCGAGAGCATCTCGACGACGGATTCATACTCGGCGCGCGTCAAATCGCGATAGGGATAGGCGCGGCGAACCATGGCGAACAGCTCGTCTTCGTCCCAATCGCCGGCGGCGCAGGCGGCCACGATCTGCTGCGCCAGAATATCCAGCGGCTTCGGCGGAATCTCCAGCGGATCGAGCTCGCCGGCCCGAATGGCGCGCACCAGCGCCGCGCATTCGATCAATTCATCGCGCGTGGTGGCGAACAGCCGCCCTTTGGGCAGCGCTCCCACCCAGTGGCCGGCTCGGCCGATGCGCTGCAAGGCCACTCCGATCGAGCGCGGCGAGCCGATCTGGCATACCAGATCCACGGTTCCGATATCGATGCCTAATTCGAGCGAAGCGGTGGCCACCACCGCGCGCAGCTCGCCGGATTTCAGCCGCTGCTCCGCGGTCAGCCGCAGCTCGCGCGACAAACTCCCGTGGTGAGGAAGCACGGCGTTCTCGCCCAATCGTTCGCCCAAGTGATGCGCCACGCGCTCGGAAAGCCGCCGCGTGTTCACGAACACCAGCGTGGTCCGGTTTTCGCGCGCCAGCTCGGCGATGCGATCGTAAATTTCGCCCCACATTTCGGTGCTCGCCACCGAACTTAATTCGTCGCGGGGGACTTCGACGGCCAGCTCCATTTCGCGCTGGTGGCCCACCTGCACGATGGCCGCCGCGGGACTCAGGAATCGCGCCACCTGCTCGATCGGGCTCACCGTCGCCGACAATCCGATTTTTTGCAGCGTTCTTCCGGCCAGATGCTCCAGCCGCGCAATCGATAATGCAAGATGCGATCCGCGTTTGCTGCCGGCGACCGCGTGAATTTCATCGACGATCAGCGTTTTGACGCTGCGCAGCGTCTTGCGAGGACCCTCCGCGGTGAGCAAGATGTAGAGCGATTCCGGCGTCGTCACCAAAATATGCGGCGGCTCCTTGCCCATCTGCTGGCGCTCGGCGGCGGGCGTATCGCCGGTGCGGACCGCCACGCGAATCGGCGCGAGCGCTACGCCCTCCTCGCGCGCCAGCCGTGCGATTCCGGCCAGCGGTCCTTCAAGGTTTTTGTGGATATCGTTGCTCAACGCCTTTAATGGCGAGACGTAGAGAACTTCCGTGCGGCCGGGGAGCGTTCCCTGGCGAGCTTCGCGAACCAGCCTGTCCAAGGCGATCAGAAACGCGGCCAGAGTTTTGCCCGATCCGGTCGGCGAGGAAATTAGCACGTCGCGGCCCTCGGCGATCAACGGCCAGCCGAGCCTTTGCGGGCCGGTAACGTGAGCGAAGTGCGCGTCGAACCATTTTTGCACCAGCGGATCGAACGGCATAGTTCCATAATAACGGGATAGTTCAGTATCCTAAGGCTTTGAACAATCCGCCCTTCGATAGCGACTATCTGGCTCGGCTGCGCGACGGCGACAGCGAAACGGAGCGGCATTTTGTCGCTCATTTCTCGAACGTCATTCGGCTGTCGCTGCGCTATCGCCTGCGATCCTGGGAGCTGATCGAGGACATCCGGCAGGAGACGTTTCTGCGGGTCCTGAATTTCCTCCGCAACGATGGCCGTCTGGAGCATCCCGAGCGGCTGGGAGCCTACGTGCATTCCGTCTCCATCAACGTGATGATGGAGTTGCTTCGCGCCTCGACGCGTCATCCGCCGATTCCCGCAGACGCCCATAATCTGGTCGACCAGCGCGCCAGCACCGAAGCCAGACTGGTCACGCGGGAACGCAAGGAGCTGGTCAGAGCGGTGTTGGGTGAATTAGCCGAGAAAGATCGTGACATTCTGCGCTCGGTTTTCCTGGAAGAAGGGGATAAAGGCGAAATCTGTGAGCGCTTCGGAGTGGATCGCGACTACCTTAGAGTTCTGGTCCACCGTGCGAAGAACCGTTTCCGCGAAGCGTTTGAGAAGAATGAAATGTCAAAACCCTGAAACGAATTTGAGTGCGAGTTCACTTCAAGATTGTGAGGCCAATGAGACATGGATCATTCGGAAGCGGCCGCAATGAGCGCCGTCGAGCGCTACGTGCTTGGCGATCTTTCGGTTTCCGAGATCGAGGAGTTTGAGCGTCACTTCTTCGATTGTCCTCAGTGCTCGGAGGAGCTGAGGACGATGGCTATGTTTCAGGACAACGCCCGGGCGGTGTTTGCCGGGCAGGATCCGCGGCCCGCCGCCGCCAGCCGGCCCGTGCCGGCGCCAGAAGCACCGCGGGCTAGCTGGTGGACGTTCAAGAGATTCGTTCCGGCGTTCGCCATGTTCGCGATCGCCGCGTTTGGCGGATATGAAGCGGGCGAGCGCCACGCTGCGCCGGCTCCGCAAGCCGTCGCCGAATTTCCGCTGTACGCCGCCGCTCGCGGCCAGGAGACGGTAATCGCTCCACCCTCCGGCGCGAAGTTTTACACCCTTTATATCGATAAGACCTGGGATCGCGATTATGGCGCGTATCGCGCTTCGTTTACCACCGGGGGAGTGGAAAAATTCTCGATGCCGCTGGCCGCGCCGGCGCCCGGCCAGTCGATTCACATCCTGGTTCCGTTGCCGGCGCTTCCTTCCGGACGTTACACGCTGATCGTTTCGGCCGAGGGCGCCGAAGTCGCCCGCTACCCGTTCACGCTGCGCATCGAATAACCTACGACTAAGTGAAAATTCAATTTCTGTACCACGCCGAAGCTGTCGCCGTAGCGGGATCAATCACGCTGCCGGTTCATGAAGCGATGCCCGCGCAGGCCTCCGTCGCGCTGCCGATTCTCGGCGGCCAGGCGTCGGCTTCGGCGGAGAATTTTCGTCATCGCAATTACCTGAAATTCGATCGCGCCGAATCCCACGTTGTCGGCAGCTATAGCGAAAAGGACAAGGCGCACGGCACCCTCGCCTCCACCACCATCGAAGGACTGAACATCATGGACGTGGTCACCTGCGATCGCATCGTCGCGCGCATCACGACCAAACATCCGGGCGATGGCGATGCTGCGTTTATCCCGCTCGGCTCGCGCTTTGAAAATTTGCGCATCGCCGGCCATCGCGTCGAGATCGATCTGGCCACCGATCTTTTCGCCGAGCACGACACCTGGGCCAAGCTGAATCACGCCCATCGGAACAAACCGGCGGTCAAGGCGGAGCTGGACCGGCTCGCCGTGGCGCGCGGTAAAGATGGTAGGATGCATGTGACGCTGGCCCGTTTTCCCGAACAGCTTCCAGGCAGGTTATTGCGTAATGGGCACGGGATCTATGTTCCTCATTTCGGAACCGTGTATCTCGCCGAATATTTCGCGGCTCAATCCACGCACCGGCTATTGATGATGCGCATCGAGCTTGGATGCGCGGTGGAAGGATATTATGGCATCGGCGGATCGGACGGCAACGGCAGCGCGCCGCCTTTGCAATAAGAGAAAGAAATAAGAGATATGCGCGCGCGACTGGCGGTTTCGACGCTGCTGTTGTGGAGCGGTTTTGCCTGCTCGCGGCGCGACTCGCCGGACACGCTGTATCAGAAGTCCACGTCGCTGCTGCATCAAGGGAAGCTCGAAGAAGCGCGCAAAGCGGCGGAGGCGGGCTTCCGCAGGGAGCCGAGCTGGCGCTTCCGCCTGCTCGAAATCGACGTTCTCCTCCAGATTGACGCGCGCCGGGCGCTGGCCGAAATTGCCGCCGCCGGCGATCCCGGCTCGGCGGAGTTCCGGGCCCGGCTCGAAATGGACCGCGGCTGGGCGAACTACCTTATCTCGAATTATGCGGCGGCCGAGGCCGCCCTTAATCGCGCGCGGGAATTTGCCTCCGGCGCGTCAAATCAGGTCGCGGCGGAGATCGATGTCGATCGCGGCATCGTGCTGACCCAACAGGGCAAATTTCCCGCCGCCGAGGCAATCCTCCGCGCCGCGCTGGCGGGCATCGAAGAAGCCGGAGCGTCCTACGTGCGGGTTCGCGCGCTGGGCAGCCTCGGCTGGTTTTTTCTCTACTCGCACCATCCCGACGAGGCGATTTACTGGCTCGAAAGGCAGCGCGATCTGGCGGCGCAAATGGGAGCGGCGCGGCAGGTGGCGAACGCGTTGGGAAATATCGGCTCGGCCTACCACCGCCTGGGCGATTACGAAAGAGCCTTGCCGCTGTTTCGCGAAGCCGAACATCGCTTCGAACAACTGGGAGACCGGCGCCAGCAGCAGGTTTGGCTCGGCAACATCGGCAACGTGCTGCTTGATACCGGAGAATACGCCGCGTCGATTCCCATCTACGCGCGCGCCGCCGCGATTGCGCGCGCCCTGGAGGATCCCTTTTCGGCCGCGGCCTGGGAGGACAATCTGGCCAACGCCTACCTCAAGCTCGGGCAATACGACGAGGCCGAGCGCCATAACAACGAAGCGCTGCGCTTGAAGCAGAGCGTGCATGCGCCGATCGCTTTTCCCCTGGTCAATCGCGCCGGAATTGCCGAAGGGCGGGGGAATTTCGCCGAAGCGGAGAAACTTTATCGCGAGGTCCTCGACGGCCCCTCCGACGATCCGGTGCCGTTGTTGGAAACTGAATCCGGACTGGCCGGCGTGCTGGTCAAGACCGGTCAACTGGCGCGCGCCGACGCGCAGTTCCGCTCCGGCATCGAGCGGGTGGAGCGGCGCAGCGCCAGCCTCGCCCGCGACGATTACAAGCTCTCCTATCTTTCGAGCCTGATCGATTTCTACCAGCGCTACGTCGATTTTCTGGTGGATCGCGGCCAGGTGGAGCGCGCCGCCGGAGTGGCCGAATCGAGCCGCGCGCGCCTGCTTGACGAGCGCTTGAACTCGACCCGCGCCGCCGCCCATCCGGAGACCGTTGCTTCCTTCCGCCAGATCGCCCGCTCCTCGCGCGCCGTCGTCCTTTCTTACTGGCTCGCGCCGAACCGCTCGTTTCTCTGGGTCATCACGCCGGATGCGTTCGAGTTGCACGTTCTGCCGCCCGAAAAAGAGATTGCCCGGCGCGTCCAAAGCTACGGCACATTCCTCGAAAATCTTGGCGACCCGGTGGCCTCCGGGTTGCCCGATGCCCGCCAGCTCTCGGAAATTTTGCTGGGCCCGGTTCGCGAGCGGATCAAGGACGGCGTCCGCCTGCTGATCGCGCCCGGCGGCGCTCTCAATTCGCTCAATTTCGAAACGTTGCCCGATCCTGCTGACCCTTCGCGCTACCTTATCGATCGCGCGACGATCGCCGTCGCCCCGTCGCTGGACGCGCTCGCCGCGGCCCGCCCCAATCCCGCGCGGACCAGCGGGCTGCTGTTGATCGGCGATCCGGAACCCGCCGTTGAGGAGTATCCGCGGCTGCCCAACGCCTCGCGGGAAATGAAATTGATCTCCGGCGTCTTCGGACCCGGTGGTTTGACGGAGCTTGGTGGCGTCCAGGCGAATCCCGCCGCCTATCGCGCCGCCGCGCCGGATCGATATTCCTGGATTCATTTCGCCGCCCACGCGTCGGCCAATCGCGACAATCCGCTCGAATCCGCGCTGATTCTTTCGCGCCATGACGGCGTCTACACGCTTTCGGCGCGAGAGGTGATGGAGATCCCCCTTAATGCCGGTCTGGTGACGCTCTCGGCCTGCCGCGGGGCGGGCGCCAAGACGTATTCAGGCGAGGGATTGGTCGGATTATCGTGGGCGTTTCTCCGCGCCGGCGCTCAGAACGTCATCGCCGGACTATGGGATGTCACCGACACCTCCACCGCGTCGCTCATGGCCGATTTTTATTCGGAGATGATGCGGGGCAGCCCGCCGGCCGATGCGCTCCGCGCCGCCAAGCTGCGCCTGGTCCATTCTCAAAACGCTTACCATAAACCGTTCTACTGGGCGCCCTTCCAGCTTTACGCGCGGGCGGCGTCGAAATCCGCCGTACAGTCTCCACGGGATAGCGCCGGCGCCAACGATCCCTGAAACTGGATCCGGAAAGGGGACCGTAACATGCAAAGGCCGAAACTGACCGTCGTGGCGTGCGTGTTTCTCGCCGGCAGAGTCTTTGCGGCCGAGGACGCCGCGCAAATCCTGAAAGCCGTTGAACAGACGTACCAAAATCTCACGGCCTACGAATTCAAGGGCATCACCTCCTCGGAGACCAGGGTGGGGGGCACGGTTTCGAAAACCGAGACGCAGTTCGCCGTCGCCTTCAAGCCGCCCAATGAATTTCGCATTGAATACGATTATCCGAGCGCCGGGGAATGGATTCGGGCGTCCGACGGAAAGACGCTCTGGAACAAGCGCTCCATCACCAAGGAGTTCACAGAGACGCCAGCCACCGACGACGCGCTGCGGATGCTTGACGGCTCGCCCGTTGCGCAGTTCCAGAACATCACGCACGATGTGCAGAATCCGAAAATCGCCGGATCGGAAGCGGTCACGATCGGCGGCCAGAGCTTCGACTGCTACCTGATTCAGGGCGAATGGAACAGCACCACCGCGTCGGGCAGCGCGCAGACCATTCCGGTAAAACTCTGGATCGACAAGACGCGCCATCTCGTTTTGAAGCAGATCAGCGGGTCCGATGATGGACCGGCCTCGGCCACCTCCAGCGAGAATCAGCGCACGCTTAGCTTTACCGAGGTGCTGGTGAACGGTTCGGTCCCGGACGATCTGTTCCACATCTCGAAAAAATAGGTGCTATTCTGTTGCCCGATGCCGATCTTCGAATATAAATGCCGCCGCTGCGCCAATCAATTTGAGCTGCTGGTATTGCGCAACACCGCCGCGGCTTGCCCGAAATGCGAAAGCCAGGATCTGGAACAGTTGCTGACCGCCTTCGCGGTAAGCTCCGAAGGCATTCGCCAGGCTAATGCGAAAGCGGCCCGCCGCGCCGCCGTGCGCAGCAAGGATTACATCGATAAGAAGGTCGCCGACGCGGAATACGTCAAAAAACACGACGATTAATCATGGGCGCCGTACCCCGGCGTATATTGGATACAGGAGCGCGGGGGTTGTGAGCTTCCGCCTTCGCGCCGTAGCAAGCCATGGCACTTCGAAAAAACAGTGACTCCCGTCCGCAGATTGTTGATGTTTCTCCGGCCGCGGCGATTCCCGGCGGCGAATTCCAGATCCGCGGGAAGGGCTTAGCTCCGTCGGAGAATTCGCGCGTCCGGTTCGGCGACGTCGTGGCGCCGGTGGTCATCGGCTCCGATCATTTTCTGATCGTTCGCGTTCCCGAAAACGCGCAGGCGAGCGAACTGATCGTGGGCAACGGGGACCATTCAAGCGTTCCGTGGACCTGCGGCATAGGCATCCAGGTCGCCGACAGCATCCATCCGGTGGCCAATCCGGTGATCGATCGCTACGGCAATATTTACACCACCTTCAGCGGTTCGCCCGGCCAGAAAACACCCGTATCGATCTATAAAATCGATACGAATTACCGGCCCAAGCCGCTGGTGACGGATCTGATGAACGCCACCGGCCTGGCCTTTGATCCGGCGGGGGTGCTCTATGCGTCCAGCCGGCATGACGGCGTGGTCTATCAGATCTCGCCCGCCGGAAACATGGCGGTATATGTGGAAGGAATGGGCGTCGCCACGGGAATCGTTTTCGATCCGGAGGAAAATCTCTACGTCGGCGACCGCAGCGGCACCATTTTCAAGATCAGCCGCTCGCGGCAGATCTACGTCTTCGCCACGCTGGAGCCGTCCATTGCGGCTTATCATCTGGCCTTCGGCCCGGACGGTTACCTTTACGTTACCGGCCCGACCACGTCGAGCTACGACGCGATCCATCGAATTTCGAGCGACGGCCACGTGGAGTTGTTCTATCGCGGCCTGGGCCGCCCCCAAGGCATGGCCTTCGACGTTCATGGCAACCTGTACGTCGCCGCATCGCTCAGCGGACGGCGTGGCGTGGTGCGCCTTTCGCCGGACGCCCACGCCGAGCTGTTCCTTTCCGGTCCGGCGATCGTGGGGCTGGCGTTTTCCCCGTCGAAGTCCCTGGTGCTGGCCACCCACAACTCTCTTTTCCGCGTGGATGTCGGCATCGAAGGCCGAAGAATTCCTTAATTTCTAACGCGCTGGAGGCGTTATTTTTTCGCGCCGCGCGGCCCTTTCCGCGCACCGCGGCTGGTAAAATAAAAAAAGCGCCACATCTTAGCGTGAACTCGAAGGAGCAATCTTTTGGCTGATCCGCAGGATCCTCGTGACCCGACTCCTCCGCCGCCCGGCGGCCAGCTTCCGCTTGGCGGAGGCGGCGACGGCGGGTCGAAAAATCTGATCCCCATCAACATCGAAGACGAGATGCGGCGGTCCTATCTGGACTACGCCATGAGCGTCATCATCGGGCGCGCCCTGCCCGATGTTCGCGACGGGCTCAAGCCGGTGCATCGCCGCATCCTGTATGGAATGCATGAGCTTGGGCTGCACTACAACCGCCCGACCCGCAAATGCGCCAAAATCACCGGGGATGTCATGGGCAAGTATCACCCGCACGGGAATGCGCCGATTTACGACGCATTGGTGCGCATGGCGCAGCCGTTTTCGCTGCGTTATCCGCTGGTGGACGGGCAGGGAAATTTCGGGTCGGTGGACGGCGATCCGCCGGCGGCCGAGCGGTACACCGAGGCGCGCCTGTCGCGCATTTCCTCCACGCTTTTGGAGGACATCGATAAGGAAACCGTCGATTTCCGGCCGAATTACGATGAAAGCGAGCAGGAACCCGAAGTTCTGCCGGCGCGCGTGCCGAATCTGCTGATCAACGGCAGCGAAGGCATCGCGGTAGGAATGGCCAGCAAGGTTCCGCCGCACAACCTCACCGAAATTATCGACGCCACCATTCTGCTGGTCCAAAATCCCAACACGCATCTGGAGAAGATCGCGCAGATTGTGCAGGGCCCCGATTTCCCGACCGGCGGCCTGATCCTGGGGCGCGACGGCATTCTCGAATATTTCGCCAAGGGCCGCGGCACGGTGAAGATGCGAGCCAAGGCCGCCACCGAGAAAATGGGCAAGGATCGCGAGGCGATCGTCGTCACCGAGATTCCCTACCAGGTCAACAAGGCGCGGCTGGTGGCGCAAATCGCCGAGCTGGTGAACGAGAAAAAAATCGAAGGCATCGCCGACGTGCGCGATGAAAGCGATCGCGATGGCTATCGCGTGGTGATCGAGCTCAAGCGCGGCGAGCAGGCCGAAGTGATTCTGAACAATCTGTACAAGCAGACGCAGATGCAGATCAACTTCGGCGTCATCATGCTGGCCATCGTCAATGGCCAGCCGCGCGAGCTGCCGATCGTGGAGGCGCTCAAACGCTTCATTGATCATCGCATCGACGTGGTGCGGCGGCGGACCGATTATTTATTGCGCAAGGCGCGGGAGCGGGAGCACATTCTGCTCGGCTTCGAGCGCGCCTTGAACAATCTGGACGCGGTGATCGCGCTGATTCGCGCGGCGAAAACGCCGAAGGACGCGCGCGAGGCGCTGATGAATTTCATCACGCCGGCCGAAGCCAGCCAGTACGCCAAGCTGGTGGGCGCGGATGCGCGCGGGCCGCGCTTCACCGAGCGCCAGGCGCAGGCCATCATTGAATTGCAGCTCCAGCGGCTGACCGGAATGGAGCAGCAGAAGATCATCGATGAGCTGGCCGAAATTCAGGGAAGAATCCAGGAATATCTGGAGATCCTGGGATCGGAAAAAGTCCTGCGCTCGGTGATCGTCAAGGAACTGAAGGAAGTGCAGAAGGATTTCGGCGACGCGCGGCGCACGCAGATCGTCGAGGATAGCGGCGAGATCAAGCTGGAAGATCTGGTGCAGATGGAGGACGTGGCGGTGACGGTCACCCGCGGCGGTTATTTGAAGCGCACCGCCGTCGATACCTACCGCCGCCAATCGCGCGGGGGCAAGGGGCGCATCGGCATGTCCACGCGCGCCGAGGATGTGGTCGAGCACCTGATTATCGCCTCCACCCATTCTTATTTGCTCATTTTTACCAATAAAGGACGCGTTTATTGGCTGAAAATCTACGAAATTCCCGATGCCGGCACGGCTTCGAAAGGCAAGCACGCCTCGGGATTGATCCACCTTCAGCCCGACGAGACGCCCACGGCGTTTTTGCCGGTAAAGGAATTCGTCCCGGGAAAGTATATCGTGATGGTGACCAAGAAGGGCACCATCAAGAAATGCGAATTGACCGAGTTCGATAATCCGACCTCGCGCGGCATCATCGCCATCGGTTTGGAGGAGGGCGACGAGCTGCTCGGCGCCCGGCTGACCAATGGGACGGATTATATTTTCCTGGCCTCGCACGACGGCATGGCGTGCCGCTTCGCCGAATCCGATGTGCGCCCCATGGGGCGGCCCGCCTTCGGCGTCCGCGGCATGGAGCTGGAGGAAGGCGATTATCTGGTGGGCATGGAAGTGGTCGGAAAAGAGGGATTGATTTTGTCGATCTCGGAAAACGGCTACGGCAAACGCACGCCGCTTGAGGATTACCGGCTCACCGCGCGCGGGCGCAAGGGCGTCATCAATATGAAGACGACGCCGCGTGTCGGCAAGGTGGTGGCCATCCTTTCGGTGAAGGAAGATTCGGACCTGATGATCATCACCAAGCAGGGTCAGATCATTCGCATCGATTCGGGCGAGATCCGGCAGGCGGGACGCTCTACGCAAGGCGTCCGGCTGGTGAACGTCGAAGCCGGCGACCAGGTCGCCGCGGCGAGCCTGATTCCGGAAACCGAGAACGG
>JAJPHS010000138.1 GCA_021325175.1 Terriglobia bacterium | reverse complement strand
GTGGGGGCCGGCGTGGGCGAAGGTGTGGGGGCGGGCTCGGAGACCGCGCCGCCGCCTCCGGCCTGGATTGCGTTTCCGGCTTGAATGCGCGCCTGTTCGACCGCATTCGCATCGCGGGTCCAGTTGGACCAGTTCGCGCCCACCGAATTGGCGATCTGCGCCGCCAGTGCGGGATTCGATTGCTTGAGGATTTGCAGGTACTCGTAATCCTCAACGCCATCGCGAATCCACTTCAGGCGCATCGAGGGAACCACCTGGTTCAGTCCGACGCTGGCGCCGGGATAAACGAGCATGCCCTCGCCGGGATAATTATTGGAGCTGAACCATCCCTGATTATTGGGATTTGACCAGGCATTCGGGGTGAAATCGTCCACGCGCCAGTAAAGCAAACCGGTCAAACCGAGACTCTGGCTGATGAATCCGGGCTGGATGCGAAAGTTGATGGGATCGAAATCGATCTCCCATTTTGGCGAATAAGGGTCCTGAACCAGGGTGTTATAGGACCAGGCCTGATCGCCTTTGGCGAGCGCCTGCTGCACGTTTGCGACGTCGCCGTCGTATTCGACCGGCAGCATCACCCAGATGTCCACCGCGCTGCGGCCGGTGCCCGTGCCGTCGTTGAACAGGGCGGGCGTGGGCGCCATGGTGACCAGATTATTGATCCCGGCCTGGTGCATGTTCTGCGCCCAGGACACGATGGATCCGAACAGATTGCTGCAACCGGTGATCTCGTCGGCGCTGTAATCATAGAGGAACAAGCCGGGCTGCTGCGCCTCGGCCGAAGCGCGGAACTGTTCGACCGACGGCGGGCCGGACATGTTGCAGTCGCCGGCGCTCGCGCCGCTGAAGGGACCGACGCCGGTGGCGTTGAGACCCATTCCCATGAGCGTGTGCTCATCGGCGGAGTTGATGCCGGCGGGCATCAGGCGATGGCGCACCAGTTCTTCCTGGGATGCTAAATTTCCAGCGGTCCAGAACAGGAACGCGGATTTGAAGCTGGGGGTGGTCGGGAGGGCGAAATTCCAGACGGTGAGCGAAATGTTTCCAGTGGAGGAGCCCTGATTGCTGGTGACGGTGAAAGTGCCCGAATATTGTCCGGCCGGGGCGCCTTGCGGAACCAGCAGGTCTACCCAAAAGACTCGATTCTGACCGGGGGGGACGGTGATCGGCACGCCGCCCGCGGCCTGATTGTTCAGCGGAGCGCCGGTGGCGGGGTCCTTGAACGGGATCAGGGAATCGGCATACCATCCCGGGCCGAGGGGCTGATTCGATCCGCCCCAGTTCGGGCTCCCCTGATTGACGTAGACATAGCCTTCGACGTAGGGGTTGTAGCTGGAAGCGGGAATGATTCCGGGGCCTTGCAGATCGGAGAGCGTGAGATTGGCGTTGCTGACGCCGCTCGCGCCGCCGTTTACCGCGATCTGAAACGCCGTGTAGGCGTTCTGGGCGGAGTAAAGCTGCGCCTGGGAGGCGCCGCCGGGGGCGTCGTACATGCCGACGCGATGCAGGCTGGGTACGGTCCACACGGCCGGCCCGCTTTGCGCGAACATCCGCAGAGCGCCCACAAGCATGAGCAGAATGCGGAAGATGAGTCCTTTATGAAACACCTGTGATTCACCTCGTGGAATAAAGTCCGCGTCCGCGATGCTCGCCGTCCCGACACACGAATCCCGTGCGCGGCCAAGCCGCGATTTTTTCGAGTTACCGTCCGAACTGAAAAATGATTCGCCGGATCGCCACGTCCGGGGGGTGCTCAGGAACTTCTTAAGAAGGGAACAGCAACCACAACAACTGCGGCGAGCAACTGCGGTACGCGTTTAAGTCACAGGGTCGATGGTATCGACTAAGGTAAGTACTCTGAATCAGGAAAGGACCTTAGCCTCGGCCGCTTGTTACCTTAGCCTGTAAGTCACAGATTTTAAAAGCAAATCCGATCTGTAACAAGGAAAATGACCTAGCTGAAAGGGCGGGGATTTTTTATCCGGCGCGGAGCTTCAGCGGGCCAAGCAAGCAGCAGGGTGGAGGCGCGGGGGATTAAAATCACCCTTCGCTGCCGGAATGACGCATCATGAAATTTAAGGCAGTGATCCAACTTCGGGGAGTTTGCAAACAGTTTGACGGCAAGCGTCGGGTGACTGCGCTCGAAGGCGTGGACCTTACGATCGCGCGCGGGGAGATGGTTTCGATCGTCGGACCGTCGGGCTCCGGAAAATCGACGTTGCTGAACCTGATCGGCGGGCTCGACCGTCCCAGCGCGGGCGAGATCGAGGTCGACGGGGCCGCGCTGGCGGAACTGGACGACGACGGTCTCACGCGCGTGCGGCGGGACAAGATCGGATTTATATTTCAATTTTTCCATCTGCTGCCGACGCTTTCCTGTCTTGAAAACGTCTCGCTGCCGCTGCATCTGCGGGGATGGCCGCGGAAGAAGATCGAGCAGCGGGCGCGCGAACTGCTGGATCTGGTAAAGCTGGGCGCGCGGCTGGATCACCTGCCCGACGAGCTTTCCGGCGGCGAACGGCAGCGCGTGGCGATCGCGCGGGCGCTGAGCGTCTTCCCGCCGGTCCTGCTGGCGGACGAGCCGACGGGGAATCTGGACACCAGCAGCGGCATTGAAATTCTGCGGCTGATTCGCGATCTGCATGAGCGGCTCGGCTCGACGATTCTGATCGTGACGCATGACGCGGCGGTGGCCGAGAGCTGTGCGCGTACCATTCACATTCGCGACGGCCGCATCGCCAAGGACGTGCGCCGGTGATCCTGCTGCGTCTGATCAGTTGGCCTTACGCGCGAAAACACTTGTTGCGGATCTTGTTGACCATCGCCGGGATCGTGCTCGGCGTGGGGGTTTTCGTCGGCATGCACACCGCCAACCAAAGCGTGCTCGCCGCGTTTCGATCGACCATCGACCGCATCGCCGGACAGACGCAGCTTCAGATTTCGGCGGGCGAGCCCGGATTCGACGAAGATGTGCTGGATCGGGTGCAAAACGTACCGGAAGTGCGCGCCGCCGCTCCGGTGATCGAGGCGACGGTGTCCACGGACAAGGGCAATGTGCTGATTTTAGGCGTCGATATGCTGGGGGATCGCAATTTGCGCAGCTACGATCTGGAGGGCGCCGACGAATCGATCGACGATCCGCTGGTATTTCTGGCGCAGCCCGATTCGCTGATCGTGACGAAAACGTTCGCGGCGGCGCGGGATCTGAGGATCAACAGCCGCATCCCGATGCGGACCATGGATGGCGACCGCGTTTTTGTGGTGCGCGGGATCATGAAGCCGGGCGGACTGGCGAGCGCCTTCGGCGGCAACATCGCGATCATGGATATTTACGCCGCGCAGAAAATTTTCGGACGCGGCCGGAAGTTCGACCGGATCGATGTCGCGCTGCGCGACGGCGTTACGCTCGATGAAGGCATCGCCGAGCTGCGCGCCGCCGTGGGGCCGGGATTTCAAATCGAGCCGCCCAGCTCGCGCGGGCCGGAGTTTGAGGCGACCTCGCGGATCTACGAATTAGGATCGAATATCACCAGCGTGTTCGCGCTGTTCATCGGGATGTTCATCATCTACAACACATTCGCGATCGCGGTGACGCAGCGGCGCGCGGAGATCGGCATTTTGCGAGCGCTGGGCGCGACGCGCGGGCAGATTCGGACGCTGTTTTTAAGCGAAAGCGCGATGACCGGGATCGCCGGAACGCTGGCGGGCATCGGCTTCGGCGTGCTGATGGCGCGCGTCATGACCGGCTACATCGGAGGACTGCTTGAAGAGGTTTACGGCGTGGCGCAGAGCGCGGCGGCGATCGAGGTGGCGCCCTGGATCGTTGGCGCGGCGATCGCGATGGGCCTGATCACCAGCTTGATTGCCGGGCTGATTCCGGCGCGCGCGGCGGCGATGGTGGATCCGGTGAAGGCGCTGCAAAAGGGCAGCTATCTTTCGCCCGGCGAGGGCGAAAATCGAAGTCGCAGGAAATGGGCGATGGCGTGCGCGGTGCTTTCGATTCTGGCGCTGATGCTCAACCGCTACACGCCGGTTTTTTACGGAGGTTATTTGCTGGCGGTGATGGCCGCGGTGCTGCTGGCGCCGTCGCTCTCGCTCCAGGTGTCGAGATGGCTGCGGCCGGTGCTGAAGGGAATCCGGCCGGTGGAAGGCGGGCTGGCGGCGGACAGCCTGATTCAAGGCCCGCGGCGCACTTCGGGAACGGTAGCGGCGCTGATGTTGTCGCTGGCGCTGGTGATTTCGCTTGGGGGGCTGGCGCGGTCAAGCTACCGCTCGATTTCCGAATGGATGCGCATCGCTTTAAACCCGGATCTATTTGTGACGACGGCGGAGAGCGCGACGGCGCGCAGCTTTGTTTTTCCGGCGTCGCTCGCCGCGGGATTGCGGGGGATCGAGGGCGTCGCGGAGGTCCAGCTGGTCCGCAGCGTTCGCGTGCTGGTGAAAAACGTGCCGGTGATGCTGGTGGCGACCGACATCGAATCGCTGGCGCGGCGCGCGCGGCTGCCAGCCATTGAGGGCGATGGGGACCAGATGTATCGCCGCGCGGCGGCGGGCGAAGGCGTGATCGTTAGCGAAAATTACGCGCGCCTGCACGGGGCGCGTTACGGCGAGACGATCGAGATTCCGGCGCCGGAGGGAACGCTGCGGCTGCCGGTGGCGGGAATCGTGCGCGATTTTTCCGATCAACAAGGCAGCATTCTGCTGTCGCGCGACGTGTTTATCCGCTATTGGCACGACGACGCGGTGAATATTTTTCGCATTTATCTGAAGCCGGGCGCAAGCGAGGCGGCGGTGCGGCAGCGAATCCTGGACGCCTACGGGACGCGGCGGCGGCTGTTTGTGCTGACCAATGGCGATCTGCGAAATTACGTGATGCGCATCACCGATCAGTGGTTCGGATTGACGTATATCCAGATCGCCGTGGCTGTGCTGGTGGCGGTGCTGGGGATCGTGAATGCGCTGACGGTGTCGATCATCGATCGCCGCCGGGAGCTCGGCGTGCTGCGGGCGGTCGGCGGAATGCGCCGCCAGATCCGGCATACGGTTTGGATGGAAGCAATCGGCATTGGCGCGATCGGGCTGGTGTTGGGGCTGGCGTTGGGCGCGGCGCAGCTTTATTACACGATAGAGATCGCTCGGCGCGATCTGATCGGCATCGATATTGGCTACGCGTATCCGTTCACGATGGCGCTGGCGCTGGTTCCGGTGATTCTTTCCGCGGCGTATCTGGCGGCGCTGGCGCCGGGGGAAAGCGCGGTGCGCGGATCGCTGGTGGAGGCTTTGGAATATGAATAATCGATGGAGGGCGCGGCGGCTGGCGAGCGCGGCGCTGCTGGTTGCGGCGATGGCGCAGGCGCAGGACGCGCGGCAAATCGTCGAAGAAGCGCAGAAGCGCTCGGAATCGGCTTCGCAGCGCTACGAGGGGATTTTGCAGGTGATCGGCGCGGAAAATCGCATTGCGACGAAGCGATGGGTTTTTGAACGGCTCGGCTCCTTTGGCCGGAGCAAGGCTCTGCTGCGCTTCACGGCGCCGCCGGAGGTGAAGGGCGTCGCGCTGCTGATCATGAATCATCCGGATCGCGCGAGCGATCAATGGATGTGGCGCCCGGCGATCGGGCGCGAGCAGCGAATCGCCTTGCAGGACCGCTCCACGCGGTTTTTCGGCACCGATTTCAGCTTCGAGGATCTGGAAGAGCGCGATGTGAACCAGTTCGATTACAAACTGCTGCCCGATGAGGGCGGCCAATGGAAGATCGAATCGCGGCCGCGAAAGCCGTCGCAATATAGTTATTCGTATTTGTGGATCGATAAGAGCAAGTACACGATCAGGAAGGCGGAAATGTACAACAAATCGGGCCTGGTGCGGGTGATCGACTATCGCGATTTCGCGCAGGTGCGCGGCATCTGGACCGCGCGCACCACCGAAGTGCTCGATGTGAAGCGCAAGAGCCGGACGATTCTCAAATTCGACAAACTCGAGTATGATATTCCGCTTAAAGAGGATCTGTTCACGGTGGAAGCGCTGCGGCGGGAGTCATGATCCCGCTGCTCGCGTTGTTTTTGGCGCAAAATTTCGAGCAGCGCGGCTTTATCGAAAACAACACGTTCGTCTATCCGCAAAGCGCGCCGAACGATCCGGCGCAAGTGGTGAACGATACGCTTTTCCGCTGGGAGGTTTCCTACAAACCGGCGCCGTGGTTTCAGTTGAACGGCGCCTTCGATGCCGAAACCGATACGCATCAGGAAGTGGAGCGCGCGTTGCGGCTGGATTGGGCGGATCGCGGAGTGAAGCGGCCGGCTTTTTCGCTTCGCCGCTACAGCGCGACTTTGCATAAGGGCCGATTCACGGCGGAACTCGGGCGACAGTTCATCCGCTGGGGCAAAACGGATATTTTGAATCCGGTGGACCGCTTCGCGCCGAAAGATTATTCGATGAGCGTGATCCGTCCCGATTTTTTGGGCGTGATCGCGGCGCGCGTCGTGGTCGAGTTGGGCAACGACAGCGTGGAGATGGTGTGGCAGCCGTATTTTACACCGGCGAGGACGCCGCTGCTCGACCAGCGCTGGACCGTGATTCCGGCGGCGGCGCAAGGGATCACGGTCGAGGACCTGGGGGCGCGCTATCCCGGCCGGTCGCAGTTCGGGGCGCGCTGGAATCACATCGCGTCCGGCTACGAATTTTCGCTGATTTATTTCGATGGATTCAACTCGCTGCCGCTGTTTCAAGCCGAATTTCATCCGGCCGCGAACGCCGCCGGAATTGAGCGGACCTATCCGGAGCTGCGGCTATACGGAGCTTCCGCCGCGGTGCCGCTGCGCTGGTTCACGCTGAAAGGCGAGGGCGCGTATTTCAGCTCCAACACGCCGGATACCGATGAGTTTGCGCTTTACGTGATCCAGCTCGAGCGGCAATGGAAGGAGTGGACGTTTGCCGGCGGATACGCGGGCGAAGCGCGAACGCGCGCGGGAAATCCGCTGGAGTTTCAGCCGGAGGAGGGTTTTGCGCGGTCCTTCGTGGGACGCGCAGGTTGGACCATCGATGCGAATCGCAGCCTGAGCGTGGAAACGGCGGTGCGCGGCGGCGGGTCGTTCGCACGTATCGAATTTTCGCAAGCTTACGGCCAGCACTGGCGCGCGACAGCGGGGTATTCGTGGATTCGCGGCGAGATGACCGATTTTATCGGGCAGTTTCGGCGAAACTCGTATGGATCGCTCGGAATCCGGTACAGCTTCTGAGAGCAGGTCCACCCCGGCAAGAATAGCGGGGATGGCGAAGGGATGGGGTTGAGCTCCGCACGGGATGGGATAATGTAGCTAAACCCATGCCTCATCTGGAATGGATGTGGGATGAGCGTAATCGCGTCCCCGTCCTGGTGGCGAGCGGCGCGATGATTCTGGCCATCGCCGTCATCGATTGGTGGACGGAACCCTATGTGTCGCTTGGCTTTCTTTACCTGTTCCCGATCATGCTGGCGGCGGGATTTCTGCCGCGCTGGGCGATCGGGCTGATCGGCGCCGGATGCGCGGTGCTCAGTGAAGTGTTCAGTTCGCTCGACCGGTCCTTTGTGCGCCTGACGTTTGAAACGCTGGCGCTTGCCGGATGCGGGCTGTTCGTGGCCGAGCTAGTGAGGAATCGCCGGCTGAACCTGGAAGCACAGGAAAGGCTGCGGATTCTGGTTGAAACCAGCCCTGCCGCGATCGTGACCATCGATGACCGCGGGTTCATCGAGTTGGCGAATCGCGCCGCGGCGGAGCTGATGGCGCCGCGGGACGGCGTCCTGATCGGCCACCCGATTGCCGCGTTCCTTCCGGAGCTGCATCATGCCGTCCGGCGGGAAGAAGGTCCGCAGTTCCGCGCATCGATGCAGTGCCGCGGCCAGCGCGACGATGGGCAGCCGTTCATGGCCGAGGTCTGGTTCTCCACGTTTAAGGAGGCGTCCATTCCGAAGCTGGCGGCGATTATCGGCGTGATCGAGGATGGGACGGCGGCGATGGCGGCTACCGTTGCCGCCGATCACGATGACCGCAATCAACTAACGGCCCGCGAGACGGAGGTCCTGCGGTTCCTGGTACAGGGTTTGGCGAACAAGGAAATTGCCGCGAAGATGGACATTTCCGAGAGCACGGTGAAGAACACGTTTCAACAGTTGTTTGCCAAGATCGGTGTACGGACGCGCAGCCAGCTTGTGCGGGTTGCGCTAGAGCGTTACAGGGACAAGCTTTAGCCCGATAATCGAAAGATTATCCGTTCGATAGGATCCCTCGCCATAAAAATTACGCTTTTGCCTGGGCGTCATGCCGCGGCGGCCGCGTAAACTAGGGTTAACCAGACCTGTGACCGAAAGATAATTGAAGGACAGCCTTCCGGCTTTGGTTTCAGCCACACAAGCGGGCTACATTCAAAGTCTAGTCGTTTAGTAGGACCACTCCTGGACATGAAAATGATGTTTCCGATTGCCGGGCGGCGAAGATCGAGCCGCCGAAATTTGGGCGCCGCGCTGGCGATGGCGATGGCGGGAATCGCGTCGGCGCAAGCGCTTACGTGGGAACAGGTGAAGGAGAAATTTCAGGCGGCGAATCCGACGCTGCTGGCCGCGCAAAGCAGCATTGACGAAGCGCGCGCCAACGAGATCACGGCGTATCTGCGGCCGAACCCGGATTTGACGCTCACGGCGGATGGCACCCAGCTTACGCCGCACCTGGGTGTATATCGCCCGTTTGCGGGGACCGATTTGTCGCCGTCGGTGAGTTACCTGCATGAGCGCGATCATAAACGCGAATTGCGGCGCGATTCGGCGCGGCAATCGACCGAGATCGCGGAATCAGGCTATCAGGATCAGGCGCGGACGCTGCTGTTCACGCTGCGGTCGGCGTTTGTGCAGACTTTGCAGGCCAAGGCGGTGCTTGAAAACGCGCGGCAAAATCTGGAGTACTGGGATCGCGAGCTGGACATCAATCGCCAGCGCTTTCAGGCCGGCGATCTGGCCGAAGTCGATCTGGACCGGCTGGAGTTGCAGCGCGTGCAGTTTGAATCGGATTATCAAAACGCGCTGGTGAATCTGCGGACGAGCAAGATTCAGCTTCTGATGCTGTTGAACAGCCGGACGCCGATCGAGAATTTTGACGTCACCGGGGCGTACGAGTTTGCCGAGCAGATTCCGACGCTCGATGGGGTTCGCGCGATCGCGCTGGAGGCGCGGCCGGATTTAAAATCGGCGGTCCAGAATGTGGAGCTGGCGAGATTGAACCATCAGCTTGCGGTGGCCAACGGCTCGACGGACCCGACGTTCAGCCTGTGGTGGACGCACAACGCCTCGTTCAATAATCCATACGATTACAATACGATCGGCGGCAGCGTGAGCGTTCCGCTGCGGGTTTTCGATCGCAACCAAGGGGAGAAAGCGCGAACCGAGATTGACATCGGGCGCAACGAAAAACTGCGCGAGGCCGCGGAGGCGCAGGTGTTCAGCGACGTCGATTCGGCATACGTCACGCTGGAGAGCACGTTGAACCTGCTGAAGCCGTACCGGGATAAATACCTGAAGCTGGCGACGACGCAGCGCGACAAGCTTTCTTTTTCCTATCAGCACGGCGGCGCGTCGCTGCTGGATTATCTGGATGCGGAAAAATCGTATCGCGACACGCGCCTGGCGTACCTGAATCTAATCGGTTCCTACCTGACCGCGGCTGCGCAGTTGAACCTGGCGGCGGGGCGCGAGGTGATCCCATGAAATGGAAGTTTCTGATGATGCCGGCGGCGCTGGCGGGCGTGGCCTGCATCTTCCTGAGCGGATGCGAGACCAAGGTGAAGGCGGATCCATCGGCCGAGGCGCCGCCGCCGGCGGCGGTCGAAAAAGATCTGGACCCGAGCAACTTCAAAGTCGATCATCCGGATCAGTTTCCGCTGGTGACGGCCGAAGAGCATCGCGCCGCGCCGGAGTTGAACGTCACCGGAGTGGTGAATCCCGATGTTTCGCGCAACGTGCCGGTGCCCTCGCTGGCTACGGGCCGGGTGGTGGAGATCGACGCGCAGTTGGGCCAGACGGTGCGGCAGGGGCAGCTTCTTTTTAAAGTCCGCAGCACGGATGTGAGCGGAGCCTACTCGGACTATCGCAAGGCGGTAGCGAATGAGCAACTGGCGCGCGTGACGCTGGAGCGGCAGAAGCTGCTTTTCGAGCACGGCGCGGCGCCGAAGAGCAGCGTCGAGGTGGCGCAGAACGCCGAAGACAACGCCAAGGTGGACGTGGAAACGGCGATCGAGCATCTGCGGCTGCTCGGATCGGACCCGGATCATCCGACGGCGGTGATTGAGGTGACCGCGCCGGTTTCGGGCGTCATCACCGACCAGCAGATCACCAACGCCTCCGGGGTGCAGGCGCTGAGCGCGCCGAATCCGTTCACCATCTCCGATCTGTCGCATGTCTGGATCATCTGCGACGTTTACGAAAACGATCTGAAGCAGGTGCACGTGGGCGAGTACGCCGATATTCATCTGGCGGCGTATCCGGATCGCGTGCTGAAAGCGAAGATCGGATATATCGCGCCGATTCTCGATCCCGCGATCCGCACCGCGAAAGTGCGGCTGGAGGTGGAAAATCCGGGATTGCTGCGCATCGGCATGTTTGTCACCGCGACTTTTCACGGCCTGAAGGAGGAAGTACGCGCGGCGGTGCCGGCCACGGCGATCCTGCATCTGCACGATCGCGAATGGGTGTACACGCCCGGCGAAGGGGGGCATTTCCGGCGGGTGGAGGTGGTGAGCGGCAAGATGCTTGCAAACAATATGCAGGAAATTGTTTCCGGGCTCGCGCCGGGGGCGCGCGTGGTGGCCAACGCGTTGACGTTGCAGAGCACGGTGGAGCAGTGATCGCGCGCGCGCCGCGGGTTGGTGAATTGAGATGATCTCCGGTCTGCTGAATTTCGCGCTGAATAACCGGCTGCTGGTGCTGGCGCTGGCGGTGTTGCTGTTCATCGCCGGCGCGATCTCCTTTCATCAGCTTCCGGTCGAAGCCTATCCCGACGTCGCCAACAATTACGTCGAGATCATCACGCAATGGCCGGGGATTTCGGCCGAGCAGATGGAGCAGCAGGTGACCATTCCGCTCGAAATCGTGATGAACGGCATCCCGCATCTGAGCGCGCTGCGATCGTTCTCGCTGTTCGGCCTCTCGGATTTAAAGCTGACGTTTGACGACGACTCGGAAAACGACTGGAACCGGGAAAAAGTTCTGGAGCGGTTATCGCAGGTCACGCTGCCGCCGAACGTTCAGCCGCAGATGGGAACCGACTGGAGCCCGGTCGGGCAGATTTATTTTTTCACCCTGCATTCCACCAATCCGAAGTACGACGTGATGGAGTTGAAGTCGCTGGAGGACTGGGTGGTGGAAAAGCAGTTCAAATCGGTGCCCAACGTGGTGGATGTAGCGAGCTTCGGCGGGCCGACGCGGGAGTACCAGGTACGGCTCAATCCGGAGAAGCTGGTGGACTACGGCCTGAGCATCGCGCAGGTGGAGCAGCAGCTCAGCAATAACAACGTGAACGCGGGCGGAAGCTTCATCAACGAAGGCTTACAGCAGGTGAACGTGCGCGAGGTGGGCCTGGTGGGCGACGTTCACGACATCGAAAACACGGTGATCGTGGCGAAAAACGGCACGCCGCTGCGGGTCAAGGATATTGCCACGGTGGAGCAGGGGCCGAAGATCCGGCTCGGGCAGTTCGCGCGCGCGACGCATCTTCCCGATGGGCGAATCATCGACAACGACGACGTGGTGAGCGGAATCGTGCTGCTGCGCAAGGGGGCCGATTCGGATTCGACGCTGGAAGGGATTCACAAGAAGGTGGAGGAGCTGAACAACGGGATCCTGCCGCCGGGTGTAAAAGTGGTCCCGTTTCTGGACCGCAGCGACCTGGTGCATTACACCACGGACACGGTTCTGCACAACCTGGCGGAAGGAATCATTCTTGTCGTCATAATTCTGTTCCTATTCCTGGGCAACGTACGGGGGGCGCTGATCGTCGCGCTGACCATTCCGTTCTCGCTGCTGTTCGCGGCCACCTGTCTGAGCCTGCGGCATATTCCGGCGAACCTGCTGTCGCTGGGCGCGCTGGATTTCGGAATGGTGGTGGATGGCGCGGTGGTGATGGTGGAAAATATTATCCGCCACCTGGGCGATTCGCGCGAGGACGATCATCGCACGCCGATGGAGAAAATTCGGGCGGCGGCGCATGAAGTGCAGCGTCCGGTTTTTTACGCCATCGGCATCATCATCACGGCTTACATCCCGATCTTCACCTTGCAACGCGTGGAAGGGCGGCTGTTCAAGCCGATGGCCTGGACGGTGGCGTTCGCGCTGCTGGGCGCGCTGATGTTCTCGATGCTGCTGGCTCCGGTGCTTTCGAGCATATTTTTCCGCAAAGGCGCGCGCGAATGGCGCAACCCGGTGATGGCGTTTCTGACGGTGCGCTATCAGCGCGTGCTGGACAAGGCGATCCGCTACCGCTGGGTTACGCTCGCCATCGCGCTGGGCGGATGCGCTTTTGCGTTGTTTTTGGCGGGCACGCAGATCGGTTCGGAGTTTCTGCCGCATCTGGATGAAGGCGCGATCTGGGTTCGCGGCACGCTCGCGCCCAGCACCAATCAGGAGTTGGGGATTTCCGTCGCCAACCGGGCCCGGGTGCTGTTGTGCAGCTTTCCGGAGGTGACGCAGTGCACCAGCCAGGTCGGCCGTCCGGATGACGGCACCGACACCACCGGATTCTTCAACACGGAATATTTCGTCGATCTGAAGCCGAAAGAGGAGTGGCGCGCGGTGTTTCATCAAAACAAGGATGAACTGATCGCGGCGATGAATCGCGAGCTTGAAAAGATTCCCGGCGCCATCTGGAATTTTTCGCAGCCGATCGCCGACAACATGGAAGAAGCCGTCAGCGGGGTCAAAGGCGAGCTGGCCATCAAGGTATTTGGCGACGATCTGCGGACGCTCGAAGCGAAAGGCGACGAGATCGTCAACGTGATGCGAACCGTCAAGGGCATTCAGGATTTGGGGTTGTTCCGCGTGATCGGGCAGCCGAACCTCAACTTCGTGGTCAACCGCGATAAGTGCGCGCGCTATCAGATCAACGCCAGCGACGTGCAGGACGCGATTCAAACCGCGGTCGGCGGCAACGCGCTCACGCAGGTTCTGCAAGGCGAGCAGCGCTACGATCTGGTGCTGCGGTATCTGCCGCAGTATCGCTCCACGATTCAGGCGATCGAAAATATCCGGCTGCTTTCGCCGTCGGGGGAACGCGTCTCGCTCGCGCAGCTTTGCGACGTGCAGACCATCGACGGCGCCTCGGAAATTTATCGCGAGCAGAACCAGCGCTATGTGGCGATCAAGTACAGCGTCCGCGGGCGCGATCTGGGCGGCGCGGTGGAGGAAGCGATCGCCAAGGTGAGGCGGCAGGTGAAGCTGCCCGCCGGCTATCACATCGACTGGGCGGGAGAGTACGAGTCGCAGCAGCGCGCGCAGCGCCGCCTGGCGATCATCATCCCTTTCACGCTTCTGCTAATTTTCCTGATCCTGTATTCGATGTTCCAGTCGATGAAGTGGGCGAGCCTGATTGTGATGAATGTGGCGGTGGCGCCGGTGGGCGGCGTGATCGCGCTGTGGCTGACGCATACCAACTTCAGCGTTTCGAGCGGCGTGGGATTTCTGGCGTTATTCGGCGTTTCGGTGCAGGTGGGCGTGATCATGGTCGAATACATCAACCAGCTTCGGATGCGCGGGCGCACGGTGGTGGCGGCGGCGGAAGAAGGCGCGACGCTGAGACTGCGGCCGATCATGATGACCATGCTGGTCGCCTCGCTGGGGCTGCTGCCGGCGGCGACGTCGCACGGCATCGGGTCGGATTCGCAGCGGCCGTTCGCGATCGTGATCGTGGGAGGGCTGCTGGCCGCGCTGCTGATGAGCATTTTTTTGCTTCCGGCGCTGTACGTCTGGGTTGCCGGCGAGCATGACGTGCTGCCCGCGGTCCATCCCGACGAAGAAGTTTAGCGTGCCGAGTTGAAGAGCATGCGTGCGCAGCGGGCGAGAGCTTTACTCTGAAATTGAGACCGCCCGATGCGCTTCGAACAACTGGTCGAAACCTCGCGACGCGTATCGAACACGCGTAAGCGCCTGGAGAAGATCGCCGTGGTTGCCGCGCTGCTGAAGCAACTGCGCGGGGAGGAGATCGAGATTGCGGCGGCATATCTTTCCGGACGCGCGCGGCAGGGAAAAATCGGCGTCGGCTACGGCGTGCTTCACGACGCCGACACCGAACCGGCGGAACGGCCGGAGTTGGAGATCAGCGACGTGGATCGCGCGCTCGCCCGAATTTCCGAGGTTCAGGGCGCCGGCTCCGAGCGCCGCCGGGTCGATCTTCTGCGCGAGCTGTTTGCACGCTGCACGGCGCCGGAGCAGGAGTTTCTTCGCGGATTCCTGGTGGGCGAGCTGCGCCAGGGCGCGCTTGCAGGCATTATGCTCGAAGCGGTGGCGAAAGCGTCGGGGGTTCCGCTGGCGCGGGCGCGGCAGGCTGCGATGGCCGCCGGCGAGGTGACGGCGATCGCCCGATCGCTGCTCGAAAAAGGGGGAGCGGGTCTCGCCGATTATGAGATCCGGCTGTTTCACCCCGTGCAGCCGATGCTGGCGCAAACCGCCGATGAGGTGGCGGAGGCTCTGGACGATTTGGGGGAGGCGGCGCTTGAGTTCAAGCTGGACGGGGCGCGCGTGCAGGCGCACAAATCGGGCGGGGATGTCGCCATTTTTTCGCGGGCGTTGAACGATGTGACCGCGGCGGCGCCGGAAATCGCCGAAGCGGTCCGCGCGCTGCCGGTGAAGGATCTGATCCTCGACGGCGAAGCGATCAGCCTCAAGCCGGACGGGCGGCCGCAGCCTTTCCAGGTGACGGCGCGGCGATTCAATCGAAAAATCGATGTGGAAAAAATGCGCGCGGAGCTGCCGCTATCGCCGTTCTGGTTTGACCTGCTGTACGCCGACGGCGGCAATTTGCTGTATGAATCGCAGGCGCGGCGATTCAGCGAACTGGCGCGCATTGTTCCGGAGGCGGCGCTGATCCCGCACACGCGAACTTCGGAGGCAAGCGCGGGCCACGAATTTTTGCAGGCGGCGCTGGAAGGCGGGCACGAAGGCATCATGGCCAAGTCTTTATCCTCGGAGTACGCAGCCGGCGCGCGCGGGCGCACGTGGCTGAAGGTGAAGCACGTCCGCACGCTGGATTTGGTGATCCTGGCGGCGGAGTGGGGCAGCGGGCGGCGGCGCGGCTGGCTGAGCAATCTTCACCTGGGCGCGCGCGATGTCGAAAAGGGCGGATTCGCCATGCTCGGCAAAACGTTCAAGGGACTCACCGACGAAATGCTGGCGTGGCAAACGGCGGAGCTCAAAAAAATCGCCATCGCGCGCGATGCGCGCACGGTTTATGTCGAGCCGAAGCTGGTCGCCGAGATCGCCTTTAACGACGTGCAGGCCAGCCCGCGATACGCCAGCGGATTGGCGCTGCGCTTTGCGCGCGTGAAGCGTTATCGGCCGGACAAAACCGCCGCCGAGGCCGATACGTTGCAGACGGTGAAGAAATTATTTGCCGTTTAGCCAGACCTTGGGCTCGCAGGACATGCCAATGCGTAAACGATGATCGTCGTTTTGTCCGGGCTTGAACAGAATCCGCACCGGAAGGCGTTGGACGACTTTCACGAAGTTGCCGGTCGCGTTTTCGGGAGGCAACAAGCTGGTGGCCGCGCCGGAAGCTCCGGGCATATCGGCGACGTAGCCCTGATAATTGCGATCGAAGGCGTCCACGTGGATCTCCACGGGCTGGCCGGGGCGCATCCGGGCGAGCTGCGTTTCCTTGAAATTCGCGGTTACCCAGACGTTTTCGATTTCGCTGATCGATAACAGATCCTGGCCCGGCTGCACGTGCTGGCCGACCTCCGCCGTTCTGCTCATCACCACGCCATCCACTGGCGCGACGATTTTCGTGTAGGAGAGATTCAACTGCACGCGATCGAGCTGCGCTTTGGCGGCGGCGGCATTCGCCAGCCGGGTGGCAACATCATAGCGCTGCACCGAGATCTGGCGAGGCGCGTTGGTTTGCGCTTCGGCGAGCTGTGTCCGCGCCTGCTCAAGCTGAGCGCGGCGCTGATCGAGCACCCGGAGTGAAGCGGCTTCGGCCGCGCGCGCCGCCTGCACGGCGGCGGCGTCGGAAGCAGCCGTTGCCACGGCGGCGTCATATTGTTGCCGGGAAATTTCATCGCGCGCCACCAGCGTTCGATAGCGCTCCAAATTGGCTTGCGCGTTGATATTTTGCGCCTCCGCCTGGCGCACGTCGGCCTGGCGGGCCTCGTAATCCTGCTGCGCCGCGTCCACCGCCGCCTGCGCCGCGATGACGCTGGCTTGCGATGTGGAAACCAGCGTCTGGGTCGTTGTGGTTGTAATCGGGACGCTGGGATGGGCGGCGTTGACCTGCGCCAGCGCCTGGTTGTAGGCGGCGCGCGCCTGCTCGACTTCCACCTGGTAGTCCTGGGGATCGAGATCCACCAGCACCTGTCCTTTTTTAACGAATTGATCGTTCTGGGCATAGACGCCGATCACGGTTCCCGAGATGCGCGCGCCGATCGGGTCCAGGTTGCCGTCGATGAAGGCGTCATCGGTCGATTCGTAGGAATTCAGATAGCTCCAGAGAAAATAGCCGCACACGGCGAGGATCAGGGCGAGGATCGCGGCGATCCATAAGCCGCGGCGATGGCGTTTTGCGAATCCGCGGGCGCGCTGTTTTTGCGACGCTTTGGGCGGAGCCGGTGCTGGTCTTGCCTCTTCCTTCGGCGGAGCCGGATGGGTTTCGGGAGGAGGCGCGGCGCCGTTGGGAACCGTTTGGATCTGCTCGCGCAGCTTCTTCTGTTCTTCTTCCAGGCGACGAACTTCCTGGCGAAGCGCGTCGAGCGTTTGCGATTCCATCTACATAGTTCGATGCACGTCCCCAGCCGAAATATCCGGATCCGGACGGACTTGAAACGTTAACTTAAACGACGCCCGAGTTGCCGGCGCAAGGAACGGCAGCTCGCGGCGTAGATTAGGCGTAGGATTACTGCACGGCGATGGTAACCTGGCTGGAAGTGATCACTCCACCGGCGTTGATCTGCAAGGGAACGACGCCATCGACGCCGTCCGGCACGACTACGTTGAGCTGATTTACTCCCACCATCCCCGGCGATAAGCCGGAAAAGAGGACCTGGCAGGGGGTGTTTCCGATGAATACGGGCGTTGGTCCCGTGGTTCGCAAAGTGCCGGAAGAGGGCACGCCGTCGGCGATCGATGGAGTGACGGGCCCAAGCCCGTTGGCGAAGACGACCAGCGTGTCGCCCGCGGAGGCGGGATGCGAGTTTGGCCCCACGGGTCCGGCCAGCGTGCCATCGAGATTATAGGCCAGCGCCTGTCCGGTGGAGGTGGCGAAAATGCCGGGCGCGATCGCCGCCGTAGGGGCGGAAAACGATGGCGTGGACGCGCCGTTCACGTTGACGAGCACATTGGCGCTCCCGCTGATCTCCCAGGGGACCTGCGCGTTAATCTGCCGCGCGGAGACGTAGGAAAGCGGCGCGGCGATTCCGTTAAACGTCACGGAAACCCCGGCGAGCGAGTTCGGCCAGGACGCGGTGTTGTTGAGGGTCCCGTTCACCGGACCGAGTCCCGTGCCCAGGATCGAGACGAGCGAGCCGGGCGCGATGGGTCCCGCGGCGAAGGTCGCGGAGTTGACAACGGAACTGATCTGGAGCGATGTGTTCATCAGGAGCGTGGTGCTGGAGGGACTTGTGGCGATAATGTCGGGCAGCCCGTCGTTATTAAAATCGGCGACTGCGATCGAGACCGGGTTTTGCACCGCGATCTGCGCGGCGTTGGTGAAGGTTCCGTCGCCGTTTGAAAGAAAAATCTCGATTCCCTTGCCGCCGATTTGAACCAGATCCGATTTGCCGTCGCCGTTGAAATCGATCACGACCGGTTTGGTCACGTAGAGGTTTGCCGTGCCTGCCGATGAGGCATACGGGCCGGTTGAAACAGGCTTCTTGAATCCGCCGTTTCCATCGCCGAAGATGACCGAATACGCGAAGACGTTTGGCGGCGGCGCGCTCGAGTAGATCAAGACGTCGGCATGTCCATCGCCGTTGAAATCGCCGGCCGATGCGAGATACGTCACCGGGCTGTAGGAGAGCGCCAGACCGGAATTATCGAAAATGTTCGGACCCGCCGAATAGGCGGCGGCTCCATTGGCGAAACACGCGATGGCGGTAGCGACTTCGAGCTGAAACATTCCGGCTCCCGACATCTGCGCGGCGACCAGCGCCAGATCCAGGTTACCGGCGCCTTTGAAACTGGCCACCGCCGAATCGGACGTGCTGCCATTCAGGCCCGATGCGCCCGAGCACGGGGTAAGGGTTTTCGAAAAAGTTCCATCGCCCGCGCCGATCGCGATCACGCCCGGACCGATCAAATCGGGGATGCCGTCGCCATTTACGTCGGCGGCGACGGGCACGCCTTGCATCGCGTGATAGGGCGATGGCGCGGGCGATCGAAGGGGCGCGGCGAAGGTTCCGTCGCCCGCGCCAAGAAAAGTATCGATGTAGGTCGACGATCCCTGCGCGCCCAGCGCGGCGATGTCCATCTTTCCGTCGCGATTCAAATCCGCCGCGACCATCGTGGAGTATCCCAGGGCGGTTGCTTGATTGGGGGCGCGGAAAGTGCCATCACCATTCCCGATCAGGATACTCAGCTTCCCCTGCGAGAGAAAAATCAGGTCGGCGTTGCCGTCGCCATTGACGTCGGCCGCGACCACCTGCTGGATGCCGCTATCCACCGCGATCTGCGTGTTTTTAAACGTGATCGGCTGCTGCGCGCGTCCCAGGGGCGGCAGGGAAAGCGCAAGCAGGGGAATCCAGGCGGGACGCATGAATCCCGCCAAAAAGCAAGTGGCGGACCAATCGAGCTATTCATTATTAGGGGAAACCGGCGTCACGCCATTGGCCACCAGCGACTTATTAAACGCCGGCACATCCTTATCCATCAGGCTGCGGTATTCGATTTTCGCGGCGGCCAGATCCTTTTCGATCATGTCGGTCAAATTGCGCGCGGTGTCGGTGGGGCCATAATCGGCGCCTCCGGCCACGTCTCCGGCGCCGGTGCCGACCTCGCCGTTGAGCCAGATCAGATTGAAATAAATTTTGTACGCGGCGATGAAATATTTGTCATCGCTGGTGGTGAGCGCCTTGGAAACCAGCTTGTATTCGACGCTTTGCATCTTCTGGTCCATATCCAAAACCGATTTTAAGAGCTGGCTTTTGGAGGAATCGGCGCGCAGCATCCTTTCGACGTCTTCCATCTGCTTGCGCATGAATTCAATGTTGTTGATCATGGCCGACGTGGTGTTGATATCATCGCGAATCCGCAGTTGCAGCTTCACCGCCTCCTGAATTTCCACGTCGGAGGCGTGGGAGCTCGGATCGCGCACAATCTCCAGCGGCTGCGTGTAGGTTTCGCCGTCCACCGACAGTTTCACCGTGTATTTGTCCGGCGCGGCCACGGGACCGACCTCGGCCTGATCCGCGCCCCAGTGCGTGATGGGGCGCCAATCCCGCCCGCGAAAGCGAGGCTCCTCCCAGATATGCGGATTCTCTTCCGGCGTGGTCCGCAACTCCACCAGCTTGGGCGGATCGTAACGCAGATCCCAAACGGTGCGATTCAAGCCCGCGCGCGCCTGATTCACGCGCAAATCGCGCACCACTTTCCCATCCGCGTCAACAATCTGGGCCTGCACCGGGCCTTTCGGCGGATTCTTCAATTGAAAATTCACGTAGCCGCGGCCGCCGCCCAGGATGCGGATCGTCTCGCGCGGCTTAAAAAGGGCCACGGAGACATCGGATCCGACACCCTTCGCCATCTGCTCGAGCGGTGTGATGTCGTCCAGAATATAAATCCCGCGGCCGTAGGTGGAAACCACAAGGTCGTGGAACTGCTTTTGGACCACCGCCCAGGAAACGGGCGAATGCGGCAGGCCGTTTTGGAGATTGGTCCAATGGGCGCCGTCGTCGAGTGAATAGAATAAAGCGTTTCCGGTCCCGGCAAACAGGAGCCCTTTGCAGTTCGGATCTTCGGCAATGACGCGCACGTACGAAAGTTGATGGCTGGGCAAGCCGCCGGTGATTTTCGTCCAGGTCTGGCCGAAATCGGTGGTTTTGTAGATAAATGGATTGCGATCGTCCATCAGGTGATAATCGACGGAGATATAGGCGGTTCCCGCGTCGAAAAATGACGGCTGGATGCTGGTGATGGTGCCCCAGGGCTTCATCCCGACGTTTTTGGTCATGTCGTTCCAGTGCGCGCCGGCGTCCTTGGTGTACCAGATTTTGCCGTCGTTCGTTCCCGCCCAAATCAGGCCCTTTTGCACGGTAGACGGCGCGATCGCGAACACGACTTCGCCGTAAAACTGGCCCAAATTATCGCCGACAATTCCGCCGGAAGATTTAATATATTTTGGATCCTGGGTCGATAAATCGGGGCTGATCACGTTCCAGCTTTGCCCGCCGTTGGTGGTGCGGAAGATCACCTGGCAGCCGTAATAAACCGTGTTGTGATCGAAGGGATCGATGGCCAGAGGAGCGGTCCAGTGGCAGCGATATTTGGTGTCCTCCGGCGGCGAATCGAGGGTGTGCAGCCAGGGGCTGACCGATCTGGCCAACTTGGTGCGCGCGTCCCAGCGGGTCACCTCATCGCCGTAACAGGTGGCCCAGACGATATTCGGATCCGTTGGATCGGGATACGTGAAGCCGGATTCGCAGCCGCCCATTCCGCGATCCCAACCCGGCTCGGCCGAGCGCCCGAAGCCGCCGAAGCCGACCTGAATGGCCGGTCCGCGCATGGTGGTGCTGTCCTGCATATTGCTGTAAAAGTAGTAGGGCACCTGATTATCGACGGCGACGTGATACATCTGGCCGATGGGCAGCGTGACGCGATTGAAGCCGCGGCCGTGGGAGGTAGTGATATTCAGACCGCCGTCATGGGTGATCACGAAGCGATCGGGATTGGACGGGTCCCACCAGATATCGTGATTGTCGCCTCCCCAGGGGACGGGCCGGAAGGTCTCACCGCCATCGAGCGATTGATGAAAGGAGCTGTTGGAAACCAGAACTTCGTTCTCATTGACGGGCGAGACCGCCAGATGGATGTAATACCCCGCGCGCCCGATCAGCGCGCGATCCCAGTTGACCACGCGCCAGTTGACGCCGCCGTCATCGGAGCGCCACATCGATCCCTGATTTGCAGTTTGAATCAGCGCGTAGACGCGATCCGAATTGGACGGCGCCACGGCGACGTCGATTTTTCCGAGCGGGGAGCGAGGCAGGCCGGGCGAAGTCAGGCGCGTCCAATGATCGCCGCCATCGCGCGTGACGTAGACTCCGCTGCCGGGGCCGCCGCTGTACTCGCCGTAGGTGTGCATCTCCGCCTGCCAGGTTCCGGCGAACAGTTTTTCCGGATTATGCGCGTCCATGGTCAGGCCGGAGCAGCCGGTGTTTTCGTCGACGAACAGAATCCGATCCCAATGCGCGCCGCCGTCGCGGGTGCGATAGACGCCGCGCTCCTGCTGCGGTCCGGTCATGCGGCCGAGCGCGCAGGCATAAACGATATCGGGATTGGACGGATGGACGACGATGCGGCCGATACGGCCGGTTTCATCGAGTCCCATGTGCTGCCAGGTGCGGCCGGCGTCGATGGATTTGTAGATTCCATTGCCCATCACGTCCACATCGCGGATGGCCCAGGCTTCGCCGGTTCCGGCCCATACGATGCTCGGATTGGATGGCGCAACGGCGAGCGCGCCGATCGCGGCGACCGGCTGGCTATCGAAAACCGGCGTCCAGGCGTGGCCGCCGTCGACGGATTTAAAAACTCCTCCAGATGCCGCTCCGGCGTAGTACGTATTCAGGTCGCCTGGCACGCCGGCGACCGATGCCACTCGATTTCCGGCCAGCGGTCCGACAAAACGGAAGCGGAAGGCGTCGCCCGCGTCGGCCTGAGCGCCGCGGCGCTGGGCAAAGGCGAAACTGACGGTAAAGAGAAGGACAAAGTAGCTAAATCGACGCATTTGGGAGGCCTCGGATCGCAGTTTATCATGTACGTGGAATTATAGTTGCTCAAAATATTGGCGGACCAATGAGCCTTGACGAATATCGCCGGAAACGGGACTTCCAAATCACCACCGAGCCAAAAGGGCAACGTGCGAGGCGAACGAAGAAGCTCATCTACGTGATTCAAAAACATCAGGCCAGTCATTTGCACTACGATTTTCGCCTGGAATGGAACGGCGTTCTGCTGTCGTGGGCCGTGCCCAAAGGGCCGTCGACCGATCCTTCCGTGAAACGGCTGGCGATGAAAGTGGAGGATCATCCGATCGAATACGCGAACTTCGAAGGCGTGATTCCGGAGGGCGAATACGGGGGCGGCACGGTGATGGTGTGGGATCGCGGCACTTGGGAGCCTGAAGCGCCGGACGTCGAGGAAGCGCTGGAGCGCGGCGATTTGAAATTCACGCTGCACGGGAAAAAGCTCAAGGGGTCCTGGGTGCTGGTGCGAACGGCTCGCGGATGGCTGCTGATCAAGCATCGCGACGAGTACGCGTCGAAGGAAGACGTGTTGACGGCGCAGCCGCGGTCTGCCATTTCAAACAGGCTGCTTCGCGAAATCGCGCTCATAAATCACGGGAATGTGGAGAAGGCCGCGAAGGGCGATCCGGCGGCGTGACGGATCGCGTCCCATTTCGCGCCCGCCCGATGCTGCCCACGCTGGTCCGCGAACCCTTTCACAAGCCGGGCTGGATTTACGAAGAGAAATACGACGGCTATCGCATTTTCGCTTATAAGGAAGGCTCACGGGTGACGCTGGTCTCGCGAAATGGCATCGACCGGACGGGCAGCTATCCCGGGATCGCGCGCGCGATCGGTTTGCTCGAGCATCGCACGCTGCTGCTCGATACCGAAGTGGTGGTCTTCGATTCCGAAAATGTTTCGCGATTCCAGCTTCTGCAAAATATCCGCAAGGAGCCGCGGGCGGCGGTGTTCGATTGTCTTTATGTGGATGGACGCGATCTGCGGAATGCTCCGCTTGGGGAACGGCGCCCGGCGGTTCAGAAACTGATCGAGGATGGCGTCCTGTTCGCGTCGCGCATTCTGTCCGAAAACGGGCTGGAGGCCGATAAAATCGCGCGGCGCCGCGGCCTGGAAGGGGTCGTGGCCAAGGATCTTTCATCTCCCTACATAGAGGGGCGCAGCACGCGCTGGCTGAAATTCAAAGTTCATCAGGAAGACGAGTTTGTCATCGCCGGATACACCGCGCCCGCCGGATCGCGCGAGTATTTCGGCTCGCTTCTGCTCGGCGCGTATAAGGGCGGCGAGCTGCGCTATGCCGGAAAGGTCGGGACTGGCTTTACCCGCCAGAGCCTGGAGGAGCTTTACCGCAAATTTCAACCGCTGATTCGCGCGAAACCGGCGCTGGCCGATCCGCCGCGGGAGAAATCGGTCACCTGGCTTGCTCCCAAGCTGGTGGCGCAGATCGCATACCAGGAGTGGACCGGCGACCGCAAGCTTCGCCAGCCGGTATTTCTCGGATTGCGAAACGACAAGCCGGCCCGCGATGTAACGTTTCCGGGTTGAAAGACTTGGTCTTGTATTACGATCTAATTTGTATTACGATCTAATCCGGTATGAGCCAACTGGAATCGCTTCTCGACAACTGGGGATGGATGCTGGCGTTCGGCGTGGTGCTGGCGCTGTGGGGCTTGTTCGCGATCGCCTACTCGGTTTTCTTCACTGTCGTTTCGGTATTCGCCATCGCCTGGCTGCTGATCGTCGGCGGGGTGGTCGAAGCGATTCATTCTTTCCGCCATCACCGGCGGCATGCAATCTGGTATATCATTGAGGCGATTCTCGCGGTGGCCGCCGGTTTTCTTCTATTGCGGAGCCCGGCCGAGGGAGCGTTGGTGATCACGCTGCTTCTGGCGAGTTATTTCATTGTCAGCGGAATTTTGCGCGTTGCCGCCGCTGTTACGGTGCGCATGCCGAATTGGGGATGGCTGGTGATCAGCGGGCTGTTATCGCTGGTCTTGGGGATTATTATCTGGGGCGGATGGCCGGCCACGGCGTTCTGGATTCTGGGCCTGTTTGTCGGCATCCACCTGCTGTTTATGGGGTGGTCGAGAATCATGCTGGCGGTCGCACTGCGCAGCGGCCATTTTCCGACGCTTCCGACGCCGCGTCCGGCATGAAAAAATCAGACGCCAGCCAGGCGCAGCTCGCGCTCCAGCCGGCGGGTGGCGCGCTGGCTGATCATGTCCGCCACTTTGCTGAGCAAACCGGGTACGTCTTCCGGTTTGATCAACACCGAGCCGCGCGAGGCGACGGGCTTGGCGTTCTGGTAGGTGGTGATCAGGGCTGTGGCGGGTTTGTAGTCCTTAATTCGGGCATGGGCGATGACCTTACGGCCGGCATCGGGTGACTCCATGTTCAAATCCGTAAGGACCAGTTCGTATTCGCCCGCATCGAGCTTACCGACCGCCTCGGCGGCGCTGGCGGCCGAATCTACGTTGTAACCGCCTGCTTCTAAAACTGTTTTCAGCGTCAGGCGGGAGGTAGGGTCGTCGTCCACCAGAAGAACACGCGCAAGATCGAATTCAAGATTCCGTGACTGACTCATTCCACAGGCCTGCTTGCTGTAAACCGGCCACTTACAATGGGGCCAACCTCAGTTTAACCCGAAACAGGCCAAATCCGACCCTTAGATTTGCTCAAAGGATTAAGCGACATTATAAGTTACTGAAAATACGCGATGAAATATCTGATCGACATGAGTCAGGTAGCGGTCGAGGGAAAATGCCTGGCGGATTTTGTCCAGGGAGAGATAGGAGAGGACTTCCGGATCGGTTTCGATGGCTTTTTGGAAATCTCCTTCATTTTCCCAGGCTTGCATGGCATGTCGCTGCACCAGACGATAGGCGTTTTCCCTGAGCATCCCGGCGGCGGCCAGATCGAGCAGAAGCTGCCCGGAGAAGATCAGGCCGCGGGTGCTCTCCAGATTACGGCGCATCCGGTCCGGGTAGACGCGCATGCCATCGACCAGCCAGCGGGACTTGGCGAGCATGTAATCGAGGAGGATGGCGGAGTCCGGCAGAATGACGCGTTCGACGGAGGAATGCGAAATATCGCGCTCATGCCACAGGGCGATGTTCTCAAAGGCGGCCTGGGCGTTGGAACGAACCAGGCGCGCCAGGCCGCAGATCTGCTCGGCCGTGACGGGATTTCGTTTGTGAGGCATGGCGGATGAACCTTTTTGTCCTTCGCTGAAAGGCTCCTCGGCTTCGCGCACTTCGGTGCGCTGCAAGTGGCGAAGCTCGAGGGAAATTTTTTCGAGCGTCGCGGCGATGAGCGCGAGCGCGGAGACCCACGCCGCGTGGCGATCGCGAGAGATGACTTGCGAGGCGATGGCGGCGGGCTTGAGGCCCAGGCGCTGGCAGATTTTTTCTTCGGCTTGGGGTCCGATGTGGCCGAAGACGCCGACGGCGCCGGAAATTTTTCCGACGCGAATGTCTTCGGCGGCGGCTTTGAGGCGCGCGAGATTGCGCGAGAGATCGTCGTACCACAGCGCGAACTTCAGGCCGAACGTGATGGGTTCGGCATGGACCCCATGGGTGCGGCCGATCTGAGGGGTGTGTTGAAATTCGAACGCGCGCCGCCGGAGCGATTCGCGCAACGCTTCGGTCTCCCGGACCAGCAGCGCGGAGGCTTGCTTGAGCACCAGCGCCTGCGCGGTATCGACGATGTCGTTCGAGGTGAGGCCGTAATGCAGCCAGCGGGAAGCCGAGGCGGCGCCGGCGGCGGCCATCTTTTCGGCTACGGCGGTGGTGAACGCGATCACGTCGTGCTTCACTTCGCGCTCGATCTCATTGATGCGGGCGAGATCGAAGGCGGCGTGCGCGCGCAGAGCTTGGGCGGCGTCGCCGGGGATCTCGCCGAGCTCGGCCAAGGCATCGCTTGTGGCGAGCTCGACTTCGAGCCATTGGGCGAAGCGGTTCTGGTCGGAGAAGATGGCGCCCATTTCCGGACGCGTGTACCTTGCGATCATAAAAATTCAGGATAAAACGAAGGCGCATCAGCCCGTTGGCGTTTCTGCCGCTGAATCTGGCGCTGCCTTTTTGCGTTCAGTAAGTCACCGGCTCGGTGGCGCGGCGCGGGTCGGCGATCATCAGGCGGGTGAAGAGCTCGCGTCCGGCGAGGGCTTGGGCCGCGCACTGCTCCACGATTGCGGGATGATTGTTGTGCTCGCTTAAATGGCCGAGGATGATGGTGGAGGTTCGGGTGTCCAGATGCTCGCGAATAAATGAGCAGGCCAGGTCGTTTGAAAGATGCCCCATGCGCCCCATCACCCGCTGCTTGACGGACCAGGGATAGGGGCCGACCTTGAGCATGTCCAGATCGTGATTGGATTCGAGCAGGAGAACGTCGGAGCCGGCCAGATGGAGGCGGACCGAGGCCGGCAGATAACCGAGGTCGGTGACGATCGAAATTTTGATGCCTTCGGCGCGAAAGGAAAAACCGACGGGATCCAGAGCGTCGTGGGGAATGGTGAAACTGGAAACCTCGATATCGCCGATCGTGAACGATTCGCCGGAGGCGAAGATCTCGATGGGGGGGACGCGCTCTCCCCAGGAGATCGCCGGGGCAGTGAGGCGCGAAAGAAAAGCCGGAACGCGGCGCGCGCCGTCATTGAGTTTGGCGGAGATGGTGGCGAGTCCGGCGACATGATCGCCGTGCTCGTGGGTAATCAGAATCGCGTCAATCGATTGCCAGTCGACGCCGATCGCCTGGAGCCGTTCGAAAGTTTCGCGCCGGCTCAATCCGGCGTCGATGAGGAGACGGGTGCGGGAGGTCGCCATCAACGCGGAGTTTCCGGAACTCGATGAGGCAAGAACGGAAAGTTGAACGATGGCGCGATCTCCTTCTCTACATTATTCATATTTTTAAGCGGGGAACAACGGCGTAGATTAGGGGCTAGCCTGGGGAGACGAGGCAAGGCGAGGTTTCAGGCCTCCTATTCACGGTTACGATTGGCGGGAGCGGATGGATGCGAACATCTACAATAAGAGCATGAAGGCTCGCGTTTACGTTTCGTTCAAGAGCACCGTACTCGATCCGCAGGGCCAGACGATTTGCCAGGCGCTGCACGGGCTTGGACATAAGACGATCGCCGAGGTGCGGCAGGGGAAATTTTTTGATATCGAGCTCGCGCCGGACGCCAGGCGCGACGATGCGGAACGCGAGATGCGCCAGATCGCCCAGGACGTACTGGCCAATCCGGTGATCGAAGAGTACCGGGTGGAGTTCTTAGAGTAAATTATGTGTGGAATTGTCGGCTACATCGGACCGCGCAAAGCGGTGCCCATCATTCTGGATGGGCTGAAACGGCTGGAATACCGCGGCTACGATTCGGCCGGAATCGCGGTGCTGGAGGACGGCGACGTGCTCTCGGTGCGGCGGGCGCAGGGCAAGCTTCGCAACCTGGAGGATGCGCTGCGGCTGAGTCCGATTGAAGGCGATTATGGCATCGGCCATACGCGCTGGGCGACGCATGGACGGCCGACGGAAGAGAACGCGCATCCGCATCGCGATTGCCGCGGCGATATCGTCGTGGTGCACAACGGGATCGTGGAGAACTATCTGACGCTGAAGCGCGAGCTTCAGCAGGAGGGCCATCGCTTCTGCACGGAAACCGACACGGAAGTGATTGCTCACCTGATCGAAAAACATTTCGACGGCAATCTGGAGAACGCGGTGCGCGATTCCGTCCGCCAGTTGTCGGGTGTCTTTGCGCTGAGCGTCATTTCCAAACGCGATCCGCACAAGATCGTCGCGGCGCGGCAGGGTCCGCCGGTGGTGGTGGGGCTGGGCGATAAGGAGTATTTTGTGGCCTCCGACGTACCGGCGATTCTGAGCCACACGCGCGATATGTTTTTTCTGGCCGATGGCGACGTGGCGGTGCTGACCGCCGAGGGCGTGCACCTGACCGATTTCAACGGGCGTCCGGTGAAGCGCCAGGTCTCGCATATTTTGTGGGATCCGATCATGGCGGAAAAGGGCGGCTACAAGCATTTCATGCTCAAGGAAATTTTTGAGCAGCCGCGCGCGGTTCGCGATACCACGTTGGGGCGCGTGGGCCAGGAATCCGGCCGGATTTTTTTGGACGAGATGGAGATTTCGGCCAGAGAGTTCAAGGAGTTTCGCCACGTCCGGATCGTGGCGTGCGGAACAAGCTGGCACGCGGCGCTCGCCGGAAAATTCATGATCGAGCGGCTGGCGCGGCTTCCGGTGGAGGTCGATTATGGAAGTGAATTCCGGTATCGCGATCCGATCCTTGGAAAAGATACGCTGACGGTGGTGATCTCGCAGTCGGGCGAGACGGCGGACACGCTGGCGGCGCAGCGCGAGGCAAAGCAGAAGGGATCGAAAACGCTGGCGATCTGCAACGTGGTCGGATCGATGATCACGCGCGAGGCGGCGGGGACCATCATCACCCACGCGGGTCCGGAGATCGGCGTCGCGTCCACGAAGGCGTTTACCGGACAGTTGACCGCCATGTTTCTGCTGGCGATGTACCTGGGGCAGGTCCGGGAGAGGCTGGAAGCGGAGGCTTCGCGCAAGCTGGTGGATCAGCTTTTGCGCGTGCCGGCGCAGCTTGAGGAGATTCTGCGGCGCGATTCGATTTACGAAGACCTGACCAAAATTTTGTTCCGCGCCACCGATTTTTTGTATCTGGGGCGCGGGGTTCATTTCCCGATCGCTCTCGAAGGCGCGTTGAAGCTGAAGGAAATTTCCTATATCCACGCCGAGGGCTATCCGGCGGGTGAGATGAAGCATGGGCCGAACGCGCTGATCGACGAAAATCTGCCGACGGTCGTGCTGGCGACGCTCGATCCGGGCGATGACGCGAGCCGCGTTCTTTACGAAAAGACGCTTTCCAATATTCAGGAAGTGAAGGCGCGGGGCGGGCTGGTGATCGCGGTGGCGTGCGAGGGCGACGAGGAGATTTCGAAGGTCGCCGATCACGTGATCCGCATTCCTTCGACGCATGAGCTGCTGCTGCCGATTCT
>JAJPHS010000065.1 GCA_021325175.1 Terriglobia bacterium | reverse complement strand
CGCGGGCTTGTTCATTCGCAGCCTGGCGAATCTCAAGGATCTCGATCCCGGATTCGAGACGAAAAATCTTCTCACCTTTTCCGTGAACCCGACGATGAACGGATATAAAAATGAGCGATCGCTCGATTTTTACCGGCAGTTGAAGGAAGCCCTCGACAATATGCCCGGGGTCGAATCGGCGGCGCTCGCGGTAGTTCCGGTGCTTGAAGACAATGAGTGGGATAACTCGATCACGGTCGAATCCTATCAAGCCAAACCCGGCGAGTGGATCGATCCGCACTTGAATTACATTTCGACCGAGTACTTCAAAACAATGCGCGTGCCGATTGTCGAGGGGCGGGATTTTCGTCCGAGCGACGGGGCCGGAGCGCCCAAGGTGGCGATCGTCAATGAGCGGCTTGCCAGGCGCTACTTCGCCGGCGGCCGAGCGCTCGGGCGGCACATCGGCATGGGCGGCGATCCCGGTGTCAAGCCCGACATCGAAATCGTCGGCGTAGTGCGCGACACAAAATACGAGAATATGCGGCAAGAGATGCCGATGGAGTTTTTCATCCCTTATACGCAGATCAGCTTCGTGAACGGGATGGCGGCGTATGTGCGGACCACGCGCGATCCGGAGCAGGTGTTCGCGGCGATCCGCGGCATCGTGAACCGGATTGATCCGAATGTGCCCATTTATCGCATGAAAACGCTCCAAAAGCAGCTTGAATATTCGCTGGCGACCGAGCGGCTGGTGGCGAGTTTATCAGGCGCCTTCGGGCTGCTGGCGACCCTGCTCGCCGCGCTCGGCTTGTACGGGGTGATGGCCTACGCGGTGGCGCGGCGGACGCGCGAGATCGGCGTAAGGATGGCGCTGGGCGCCGGCCGCGGCGATGTATTATGGCTGGTGCTGCGCGAAGTGTTGTGGCTCACTGGAATCGGAATCGCGATCGGACTGCCGATCGCGTGGGGTTTGGCGGGATTGGTGAAGGCCCAGCTTTATGGGATCACGCCCACCGATCCTTTGTCGATCGTGTGGGCTACTCTCGGAATCGCCGCCGCCGCGGCGATAGCCGGTTACATCCCTGCGGCGAGAGCAACACGAATCGATCCGATGCGGGCGCTGCGGTGGGAATGACGTGCGGAGGCGGAATTTGTAAACGTATTGCCTGCTAGCGCACGAAAATCGGGATCAGCAGCGCCGGGATCGCGACCAGCAGCAGCGCGGTGATCGCGAATAACACCAAAATCTGCCACGGTGCGAGCCTCGCGGCGAGCCTGGCCCGCATTGGCAGATCCCGATGCGAATGATCCGGCAGGCGCGCGTGAAAAATTCCCGCAAGCAGAATGCGGTCTGTGCACTCCTGGCAATCGACCATGTGCGCTTCAAACGCCGCCCGCTCCGCGCCGCTCAGCCGGTTCTCGATATAGCGCGAGGCAACGGAATGCTCGTCGATATAGCGGTGGTCCATCGCGCCCCGGTCCTGATCGTTCATCGGCGGATTCGACGGGATTAAATAGGACGCCATTATGCCCCGCTTTCCTTCGGCGCGATGCCCAGCGCCTTCATTTTGCGATACAAATGGCTGCGCTCCAAACCGAGCAGTTCGGCGGCGCGCGTGACGTTGCCTTTCGATTCCTCCAGCTTCTTGAGAATGTAATCGCGCTCAGCCGCCTCGCGCACTTCCTGAAGGCTGCCAAACTGATCGATCGGACGGTCGAACACCGCCCGCCGCGACCGGTCAAGCGGGATGTGGCGCGCGTCGATCCGCGTCTGCGGATTCATGATGACGATGCGTTCCATCAGGTTGCGCAGCTCGCGAACATTGCCCGGCCAAGGATAGGCTTCGAGCACCTGGAGCGCATCCTCGGTCAGTTCCTTCGGCTTGCGGCCGTAGGAAGTGGTGAACTCATTCAAGAAATGCTCCGCCAGAAGGCGAATATCCTCGGTGCGCTCGCGCAGCGGCGGGACGTGAAACGGAATCACGTTCAGCCGGTAGAACAAATCTTCGCGAAAATTGCCGCGCTCGATCTCTTCCTCAAGATTCTTATTGGTGGAAGCCACCACGCGCGCATCCACTTTCAGGTGTTCCGACGCGCCGACCGGTTCAAACCGCTGCTCGTCGAGCGCCCGCAGGACCTTGGCCTGGGTCTTCAGCGACATATCGCCGACCTCGTCTAAAAACAGCGTGCCGCCGTGCGCCTTTTGCAATTTGCCGATCTTGTCCTCGACCGCGCCGGCGAAGCTTCCCTTGCGATGGCCGAACAGCTCGCTTTCGATCAGCTCCTCGGGAATCGCGGCGCAATTCACTTCGATGAACGCCTCGGAGGCGCGCGGGCTGGCGGCGTGGATGGCGTGCGCGATCAGCTCCTTGCCGGTCCCGCTCTCGCCGAAGATCAGCACGCGCCCGTTGGTGGCGGCCATCAGTGAAAGCTGCTGGCGCAGCGCCTTCATCGGAACGCTTTCCCCGATGATGCGCGGCAGATTTTCTCCGGACTCCTTGAGGCGGCTCACTTCCAGCTCCAGCCGTCGTTGTTGAATCGCGTTGTGGAGCACCACTGTGACCTTCTCGATGGTCAGCGGTTTTTCCAAGAAGTCGAAAGCGCCGAGCTTGGTGGCCTTGACGGCGGTTTCGATGGTGCCGTGTCCGGAAATGAGCACCACCTGCGGGCGGTCGGCGAACGGAATTTCCTGAATGCGCGCCAGCGTCTCCATCCCGTCGATTCCCGGCAGCCACACGTCGAGCAGCACCAGTTCATAGCTCTTGCGCGCTAGCTCCTCCAGGCACTGCTCGCCCGATTCGACGGCCTCGCAGCAATAGCCTTCGTCCTCCAGCACGCCGCGCAGGGATGCGCGAATGCCCGGCTCATCGTCGACGATCAGGACGCGCGCGTTCTTCATGAGAGTCGCCCCCGGTGTCAGGCCCGCGCCTCCGCTTCGGCCATCACCGCGGCTTGCACCTCGACGATAAAGCGGGCGCCGGCCGGACGATTATCCTCGACGCGAATGCGCGCGCCGTGCTCGGAGAGAATATGATTGACGATCGCCAGTCCGAGCCCGGTGCCGCGGCCCTTGGTCGAAAAATACGGCAGAAACAATTTTTCCTTGTCCTCGGCGGAGATGCCGCAGCCGGTATCGGCGATCAGCAGTTCCACCGAGTCGGCGGCATTGGCGCGGGTGGCGACAAGAAGCCGCTTGAGCGGCGATTCGCGCATCGCTTCGGCGGCGTTGTCCACCAGGTTGACGATCACGCGCTTGAACTGCCCCGGATCGACATTGACCAGCGGAAGATGGGAGCCAAGGTCGACGCGCAGATCGACTCCCTCCAGCCGTCCGGCGAAAACATCGAGCGCGTTGCGGGTGATTTCGTTCAGATCGCTGGGCACCGGCTGCGCGGCGGGGAAGCGGGAAAAGCGCGAGAACTCATCGGCCAGGGATTTGACCGACTCCACCTCGCGGGCGATGGTGGCCGAGCATTCCCGCAGGATGCGTTGCGAATCGTCATTCACCGCGCCGCGGTCGAGCTGGCGGGCGATCCGTTCGGCGCACAGCGCGATCGGCGTCAGCGGATTCTTCAATTCGTGGGCGATGCGCCGCGCCACTTCGTGCCAGGCCGCCGCCTTTTGCGCGCGCAGCAGCTCGCTGGTGTCTTCGAGCACGACTACGAATCCCGGCGCCTCGGAATGGCGCGCGGGCAGCGCCGACACGGTCACCGCCAGATGCAAAACCTGCTGCGGCGATTCGATATCGATCTGGCTTGCCGCTACGCCCGTGCGGCGCGCGCGCTTCATCAGATATTCGAGCTCGGCCGCGTCCTGCGAAGGAAACAGATCGCCGAGATAGGTGGCCGAAGCCAGGCGATCCTCCGGGAACAGCCCGTGCAGCGCGCGATTTCCCCGCTGGATGCGGCCATCGGGAGCAAGCGAAAGAACGCCGGTCGGAATGCTTTCGAGAATCGCTTCCGTGAACCGGCGCCGGCTTTCGAGCTCGCGGCTGTTGGCCTCCAGCTCTTGCATCATTTCGTTGAATGCGCGGATCAGCGTCGCCAGCTCATCGCCGGCCTTGGCCTGCACGCGATATCCGAGGTTGCCCTTGCGGACCTCACCGGCGGCGATCAGCAGCGCCGAGATCGGCGCGCTGATGTGATGCGACAGCTTCAGCGCGATCCAGGTAGCGACGAACAATACAAACAGCGCGATCAGAACCAGAAACAGCAGGTACAGCTTGCGGATGTTGTTGCGCTCGGCCGCGATCTGGTTATATTCGGTCATGTAGCGGGCGATTTCTTTGCTTTGCGAGGCGAGATCGGCCGCGCGGTGCACGCCCACCAGCAGCTCGCCTCCATCGGGCATGGCGGCGCGCGCCTCGAACAGTTTTTCGCCGGATTCATCGGGCGGGCAGAAATTTTCGCGCAGCGGCTCGATGCGAATCTCGGCGATGCGGTACTTCTGGCACAATCCGCCGATCGCGTCCTTACCGCCGGCGGCCGCCGGAAGAATCGCGATCCAGTTGGCCAGCGCCTGCGCCCGATCCTGCACCTCTTTATCGAAGGCGTTGGCGGATTTGAGAAGGTCGGTGCGGATGCCTTCGGCCGGCCGGCTGAACCATTTTTCCACGTTGCGATTCAAAATCACGTAGCTGAACGCCAGCATGAACATCACCGGCAGCAAGCTGAGCGCCAGCGCTCCCAGCACCAACTTCGATTTGATGCGCGAGCCTTCCCGATGGCTCTGCCGGTCCATGTAGAGGCGAACGCCCTCGCGAAACAACATGAACCCGACGGTGACCGTCAGCAGGAAAATAAGCGTCGAAACGCCCCAGAAAACGAACGTCTGAGCCGTGGTTTCGGGGCCGTAGTCGCCGAAGCTGAGCGACACCTGCCAGAAAACAAGCATCAACAGGATCGCCAGGAGTGCCAGTCCGGAGCCGTAGAGGTACCGGTTACGCATGACACTTCAATTATATGAGCAGGCGAACAAGTCCCGGCATTCATGCCGGAATAAATTCACGTTTTACTTGTGCCTTGCCTGCGGCGAGGGCGGATTTCAATCCGCGCAAGGCCTGGAGGCCCTGCTGTTCGAGCAGATCTCCGCTCGGAATAAAATCCCGCCCTCCATACCGACGTGCTTTTCTGGCGCGCTTAAATCAGAAGTGGATTCGCAATCCAAACTCCATATTTCGCGGTATGTTGGCCTGCGTATTTAGCCGGCCGAATGCCGTCGGGTTCCCCAGATCGAGGGAGGCAGAGGGGACCCCCATGACAACGTGGTTGGTCACGTTGGTGAACAGGAAAATAAACTGGGCGCCGACGCGCTCTTTCCAGACCGCCACATCCTTGGTCAGGCTGACGTCCAGATTCCACTGCGGAAGGCCCCGGAAATTCGCGTATCCACTGCAACTCTGATCAATGCCCAGCGTGCAGGGCCGGAAGGAATTATAGACCGCCGCCGGATTCGCAAAGAGATTGACCGCGCTGGAGTTGTTGGTCCCGATTCCGCCCGAGCCGGAATTATTGTAATGAGCCGTCGTGCTGGTGGAAACCGGCGTAATGGCTACGGCGTTTTCCGTTCCGTACGTGGCGGGTCCGAACGAGGACACGCCGCCGGCGGCTACTTCACCAAAAGCACAGCCGCCGGAGGAATTGCCGCAGCTGCCCTGATTACTGTCGTAGATCCCCACCGGTCCGGCGGTTTGCGCCGTGTAGAGCGGCGCGATCGTCCATCCCCCCAGCACATGGCCAAGCAGCCCTTTCTGCGAGGCGTACCAGGTCGGCGAGTAGGAAATAGCAAGATTGTAGGTCACCCGAATGTCGAACGGATTGGGGCCGTAGTTGTTCCCGATATTGTAGGGATCGAGAATCGTGAACGTGCCCGAGGACTGCGTGAAAGCGCCAATGCCGAGCGAGTGACCCCAGGTAAAGTTCGACAGCGCCGTGAGCCCGTGCCAGTCGCGAGTCTGGAAGGTCATAAACAAAGCGTTGTAGTTGCCATAGCCAACGGCGTCGGCCAAGCCGAGAGCCGTCATCTGACGCGGATTCGAACTGATATTGGTGCGGCCCAGCGTCCAGCCGTTAGCGCCCGCCATCTGAATCCACAGATCGGAAACCGAGCTCTGCGCAATATATCCGGCCATGCTCTTGTTGGCGATCACCGCCGCGGTGCAACTGCTGTAGCCCGCGCAGAACGGCGAGTTGGCCCCGCCCAGCGCCGATTCAAACCAAGGCTGCGTCGTGACCGCCGCGGCATTCTGCAAACAGCTCGCGCCCAGGCCGCAGTATTCCTTGTACACCGTCGAATACGCCTGCGAGAACTGCTGCCCATTGAGCGTGAGCATGTACGGCACCGCGTCCAGATTGGTCATGGTCGATTCGTGCCGGATCATGCGGCCGATGTAGCCCACTTCGAGGGTGGATTTGGAAGTAACCTGGCGCTGGATACTGACCGTCACATTATCGGTGCGGTTGGGCTGGAAGTTGCGATCGAGCGACATCAGATCGCCCGCCGCCGCATCGTTGCCGCCCGGCAAACTGCCCGGAAAGTCCGGTTGCGGCAGTTGCGGGGGCACGCTGGCAAGCGGCGCGGTCAAGCCATCCGGGCCGATCCGGAACGCCGTCGCCGGAGTGACGCCGCCGGAGCCAAGACACTGGCCCGTCCTGCTCGCGCCCGGACACGTGATCGGCTGAATCGGCCCGATCCCGAGCAGCGGAAGCAGTAACAGTTCGACGCCGTTCAGGCGCCCGTAGATCCGGCCATATCCCGCGCGAATCACGGTCCTGCCCTGGCCCAGCAGTGTGCCCATAAGGCCGCTGCTCGCCTGCGGATTCCAGGCTGCGGCAACGCGCGGACTGAAATCGCCGTAGCGCGGATTGTAGGGATACTTCAACCCGCTCCCGACGTTGCCATTCGTCGCGTAGCCGACGATCGGATCGTAAACTTGGCCCCGCAGAGCCGCGTTCTTCTTCGCCGCCAAATAATCCTGTACCGAAAGAGGCTGATCGGCTTGATCCACCGGGATGGCCTGATTCTGATTCAGCTCGTATGGAGGCATTTCGATCACGTAACCCAACCCGAGCGTCAAGGTAAAGCTGGAGCTCATGTGCCAGGTGTCGCTCAAGTACCAGTCGTAGAAGGGAATGATGCTGTGCTCGAAAGCTTCAGATCCCACCGGCAGCAGATGCAAATCTTTGCCTGCGCGGACCTGCGCAACCTGCGGCAGATTGACTAATCCCAGAACATAGGAATAGTAATTGTTGAAGTTCGTGTGCTGGCTCGAAGGAACCGCGCCGGGATAAGGGAAGCTTGAAAAATCGATCCCGGAGCTGTTCACCTGGTACACGATCTGATTATTGATCGTCCCGCCGTTGTCCGTGCGCATGTGGTAATCGTCGTTGCGCTGGTAGCTGAAGCCAAACTGCACCAGGTGCTTTCCGTGAATCCAGGTTACGTCGTCGCGAATGAGGTTGTCTTTGCCATCCCAGAAGCGCTGCCGCGTGCTCTGGTTGTTTACGTTGTAGGGAATCAGCGCGGTGGCGGTCTCGCCGCCGATCTCCACGGCTCCGCCCAGGCCGGCGAACTGCGCCGGATCATTTGAGCTGCCCCACTGCCAGAAGTTGCGCGTGTAGTTATACCGGAAATCGTTCGTGAGGTTCGGGCTGACGTTCGCGGTGAGCCCGGCGACCCAATAGCTGGGAACCTGATCGCGCGGCGCGCGCGCCTTCGGCTGCCCGAGCGTATCGCCCGGCAGCGCCCCGCCGATATCCACCTGGTTGGTGGTCACGTTGACCAGCCGGGTAAAGCGATAGGTACCGAAGAATCGAAGCTTTTCGCTGAAATCGTGATCGATCCGCGCGACATAATTATTCGTCGTCAGGGGCGCGCGAATGGTCGAAAGGTAACCAAGGGTGTTGTATCCATCGGCGCCGCTGAAGATCGGATCGTTGCCTTCCGGCATCTGCGTGTTCCAGATCCTCTGAATCACCGGACTGATCCCGATATTGCGCGGATCCAGACCCGAAGGCTGATACGTCACCCCATTGTAGGTGACCGGGCCCGGATTCAGGTTGTAGCCCACGTATTGTCCGGAGCTGTTGGGAATCTGAATGACGCCGAGTTTCAGCAGATCCGAAGGCACGCGCCGCTCATAGGTCGACACGTTGGGGAAGCGAAATCCTTCGTAGTTGAAAAAGAAGTACGTCTTGCCGCCCCAGAATTTCGGTGTAAGCGGCCCGCCCAGCGATCCGCCAAAACGATCGCGGTGATTGGACGGCAGCGGAGTATAAGGATAATGGACTCCGTTGATCGTCGCTGGCGTGTGATTGGCAACCCACGTGTTTGCCGCGCCCAGATTGGTGGCAAAATAATACCCGTACGCCGAGCCATGCCATTGATTGGTGCCCCGCTTGGTCACCATCTGGATCTGGCTTCCGGCCGATCCGTTGAAGTCGGCCGTCTGATTGAATCCGGAAACGCGGAACTCCTCGATGCTTTCGACCGGCGTCGGGATCACTCCGCTTGGGCTGCCGTTGGTCTGCACGCCGCCCAGACCGTTGAAGTTCGTTCCGTAGCCGTTGGTGGTGCCCGCCATATCGTCGGTATTGTTGCCGCCGTCGAGTTGGAACGTATTCTGATCGCGAACCGCACCCGCCGTGGAACCGTCGAGCGCGACGCCCGGTTGCAGCACCGCCAACGTGCTCGCCTCCCGGCCCATGTTCGGAAGCGCCTGGAGCTGCGTCCCGCTAATCGTGGTTCCGACGGCCGCGCTGGTGGTTTGCAGCTCGGCTCCCGCGGTCGCCGTCACTTCGACCGTGGTGGTGGTGGAGCCGACGTTCAGCTTCGCGTTCACCGTGATCGCGGCGCCGACGGTGACCGCCGTATTGCTTACGCGATACGTCGAGAATCCGTCTTTCGAGAAGGTCATCGAGTAAGTGCCCGATGGAACATTCACGAAAACATATCGGCCCACGTCGTTGGTGGTCGTGGATAGCGTCGTATTCGTGCTCGGATCCGCCATCTGAACCGTTGCCGCGGGGATCGCCGCGCCTTGCTGATCCGTAACCTGGCCAGTGACGGTGGCTGTGGACGTGTTTTGTGACCACGCGGGCGTGGCGGCAAATAGAACAAATACGAATACGGCCAGACGCAAAGCGCCGGCCAGAAAACGGCTACCCATAAGTTTTCCCCTTTTCTCCAACAATCTACAAAAACCAACGGCAGGAAGATCTGCCGAGCGGCGTAGGAAAATTATGCATAAAACGGCCTACGAGGTCAAGCGGGCAGACGCGCCTTATCGAAAATTTCAATTCGCTTCATCAAAAGGTTTGAGCGGACGGCGGAGCGATCTGCTCTTATACTGAAGGCTCGACGTCAACTTCGATGCGCACGCTGGTACTGTATCTTCTCGCTTCCTCCACGCTTCTGGCGGACGATCCCGGCGACGTCGCCTCGCGCCTGGCGAACCTCGAAGCAGGCGTAAAATCCGCGCAGAGCGCCGGCGATAACGCCTGGATGCTCGCCAGCGCCGCCTTGGTTCTCATGATGACCGGACCTGGTCTCGCCCTGTTCTATGGCGGGTTGGTTCGCCGCAAGAACGTCCTCGCCACGATGATGCACAGCTTCATCCTGATGGCAATGGTCTCGATCCTTTGGGCGGTCATCGGATACAGCGTCGCCTTCGGAGAATGGACGCCTTTGTTCGGTGGCGGACAGTTCGCGTTTCTCAACAACGTCGGCTCGGCGCCCAACGCCGCCTATGCTCCCACGATTCCCCAGCAGACCTTCATGGTTTATCAGCTCATGTTCGCGGTCATCACCCCCGCGCTGATCTCCGGCGCTTTCGCGGAGCGCATGAAATTTTCCGGTATGCTGCTGTTCACGGCGCTTTGGAGTTTATTGATTTATTTTCCGCTCGCGCACATGGTCTGGGGCAAAGGCGGACTCTTCAATGCCACTCTCGGCGGAAAACTTCCCGCGTTCGATTTCGCCGGCGGAACCGTGGTGCACGTCAGCTCCGGAGTTTCCGCACTGGTCTGCGCGCTCTATCTCGGACCGCGCCAGGGCTACCGCGTCGAGCCGATGCGCCCGCACAACCTGGTGCTGAGCACGGTGGGAGCGTGCCTGCTTTGGGTGGGCTGGTTCGGCTTCAACGCCGGAAGCGCGCTCGCCGCATCGGGCCTTGCATCGAGCGCGTTTGTCGCGACCCACTTCGCCGCCGCCGCCGCATCGCTCGCCTGGCTCGCCGTCGATTGGATTCATAACGGTAAGCCCAGCATGCTGGGCGCGACCTCGGGCGCCGTCGCCGGCCTGGTCGCCATCACGCCGGCATCGGGATTCGTCACGCCCTTTCCCGCAATCCTGATCGGAGCCGCGGCGGGCGTCATGTGCTACTTCATGGTCAGCACCGTAAAGAACAAATTCGGCTACGACGATTCGCTGGACGCATTCGGCGTTCATGGAGCGGGCGGAACGCTGGGCGCCATCCTCACCGGAGTTTTCGCCACGAAAGCCGTCAATGACGTCTGGAACGGCAAGCCGATGGGCCTCGTCGACGGCAACGCCGGACAGATCCTCAATCAGGCCGGAGCGTGCGCGGTCGCCTGGTCGCTGGCCATCGCCGGAACATGGGTCATTTTAAAAATCTGCGACCTCGTCACCGGCATTCGCGCCACCGCGCCGCAGGAAATCGAAGGACTCGACCTGAGCATGCACGGCGAAGAAGGGTACAATTTCGAAGCATGAAGAAGATCGAAGCCGTGATCCAGCCGCACAAGCTCG
>JAJPHS010000123.1 GCA_021325175.1 Terriglobia bacterium | reverse complement strand
GGCGGTCGGCGACCGGCTTCATCAACGACTCCGGTTTGCCGACGGCTTCAAGCAATCGCCGCACGACTTCGACGTTGGTGAGCGCTCGATTGCCGCCGATGTTGTAGATCTCGCCCGCGCGCCCGCGCTCGATCACAGCGCGAATCGCGCGGCAATGATCGTCGACGTACAGCCAGTCGCGAATCTGCATTCCGTCCCCGTAGATCGGCAGCGGCTTTGATTCGAGCGCGTTGGAGATCATCAGCGGGATCAATTTTTCGGGAAACTGGTAGGGACCGTAATTATTGGACGCCCGTGTGACGATCACCGGCATGCGATAGGTGATGAAGTAGGATAGCGCCAGCAGGTCGGAAGCGGCTTTCGAGGCCGAATAAGGGCTGGAGGGGCGCAGCGGGAAATCTTCGTTGGCGTGATAGGGCAGGTCGATGCTGCCGTAGACTTCATCGGTGGAAATATGGATGAAGCGCGGCGTCTGATGCGCGCGCGCCGCTTCAAGCAGCGTGAACGTGCCGCGGAGATTGGTCTCAAACGCCGGCGCGGGCGAAAGAATGCTGCGGTCCACGTGCGATTCGGCGGCGAAGTTGACAATCACGTCCGGCTTCTCGTCTCCGATCAGCGTATTCACCAGCGCGCCGTCGCAGATATCGCCGTGAATGAAGCGATAGCAGGGATCGCCGGCGACGCTGGCGAGATTTTCCAGATTGCCGGCGTAGGTAAGCTTGTCGAGATTGAGCACGAACGGTTTTCGCGGCAGCTCCGACAGAAGAAGACGAATAAATGCGCTGCCAATGAACCCCGCTCCGCCCGTAACCAGAAACTTCATTTGTGCTGCAATTCCCAATCGTAGTGAATGCCGGGATCGTTGTAGGGAATCCGCCCTTCATCCTGCGGATTGTACAAACGATTTGTAACGTAAACGAGCATTCCCGGAGCCTCGCCGATCACTTTATAGCCGTGCCCGACCCCGGGAGGAATCAGAATCTGCCAGGGCTTCAGCGTTCCGGCGTAAAGAGTGTTTCTTCGCCCGAAGGTCGGCGAACCCGCCCGCAAATCCACCAGCGCGACCTGAAACATTCCCGCGGCGGGAGCCCACAGATCAGTTTGCTGCTGATGATAGTGAAACGCCTTGATAGTCCCCGCGTAACTGAGCGCGGCGGAAACCTGCGTCGACTCCGGCGGGAAATCCCGCGCAAGTCCCTGGCGCATCCGCATGACTTCCAGAAAATATCCGCGATCATCCGGCCAGAGATCGTATGAATGCACCTGCACCCCATCAATCAGATCGGCAGAATCGGGGGTGCGGATGATAGATCCGATTCCTTTTTCGCAACTCGGGATAGAAATTCGAAGCCCTTCGGAAACTGTCATTTCGGCAGGCGAACTCCCAGATTACCGCGAATGCAACCTACTGCGCCACGATATTAATCTGCCCGACGCCTCCTTCGACGTTGACGTGAATCGTTACAGGAGCCTGTTCGTGCGCTGGATTGATCCAGCGATCGCCGCGCTTTTCAAGTCCTTTCACCGAAATCTGCCCGATTCCGCCGTGCGCGGTGGCGACAATGCCGGCCGAGGCGGGAAGAATCACCGTCGCCTGTCCCACGCCGCCCTTCAGATCCACCGTGTAATCGCGCCGCGGATTCCCGCTCAGGTCGAGATTCATTTCGCCGACACCCATATGCACCTCGATGCTGCGGAGATTGACAGAGCCGAGGGTCATGCGCGCCGATCCGGCTCCCAGATGCGCGACCACATCCAGGAGCACGTCATTGTTGAGGCGCAGGTTCCATTTATAGACGGTGCCGGAAGCGGCGTGGGAGCCGCTGGGCTGCTCCAGGCGAATCTCGCGGCGGACGCCGGTCGTGTCGTCGATGAGGATCGGCTTCCAGCTCGGGACGTTGTAGGTGAGGTCGGCATCGAGCAGGTTGGTCGAGCCGCCTTCAACCTGGAGCTCGCCCGCGCCCATTTTGAGTTCGAGGCGCGCCATTTCCGAGTTATCCAGCGCGACCGTCCGCGTTTCGTGCCGCGTGGCTCCAGCAGGGACGATCGCCTCACAGGCGGTGAGCGCGAGCGCAGCGAAAAGGATCAGCAAGCGGGCCATCTTTAAATAATACGCGGACATCCAAGCAAGAGTTCGTGATTCGATCGGATTATGACTGCCCGGGAGTCGCTTGATCGCGGCCGCAAGCGATATTTGAAGCTTTACTTCATTACTTCAACCCCATTACCTCGTAGATTGAGGATTTGCGGCCCGGAAGCAATGGGGCCGATCGAATTTGCGTCGATGGTGATTTCAATCGACGACCCATCGGCTATCCGCAAAATCGCGTTTTTCGAAAATTCGAAATCCCACAGGTCGTTCTGCTTGAGTACCGGTTGCGTGGCCGCGGCGCCATCGATGGATAAAGAGATCCATGCCGGCCGCAGGATGTGAATGCGGGCATGGTGAGCCGCCGCCGGCGCGGGCGCGGCGGGCGCTGGCTGGATGGCAGCCGCTGGAAGCGGTGTCGATTTCGCTTCGGTCCGCCGCTGGAACAGAAAGAAAACAAGCAGAGCGGCCAGAATTAAGCTGGCGGCGATGGCGAGCATGAGCTGCCACGAAATTTTTTGATCCCGTGAGACCGCCGCGAGGGCCGATTCGTTGCTTCCAAGTGCCTGGCGGGCCGCTTCAAGCGGATCGACTGGCGCCGTTTGCACCGGCAGCAAGGGCGGTGCGGGAGCGTGTGGCTGAGCAGAGTCCCGTTCCTCGATTTCTGCCACCGGCGGCTCCTGAATCGCTTCGATTGTCAGGACTTCCGGCTCCACGATTGGCTCCGGAACCGCAACCGGTTCGGGAACGAGTCTCGGCATTTCCAAGCTTTCCGGATTTTCGCTGCCGCGCTCGACAATCTGTTCGAGCTGCCGTACGGCCATCTTCTGCGAATCCTCGGCATTGGCTGCGGCTATGTGGCGGCGGAGGTGGCCGAGCATTTCCGTGACGACCGCCGGCGTGTCGGCAAGCTGCGCGTCTTTGGCGATTTCATGCAGGCGGCGCGCGCCGACAACATAGCGGTCGCCGCGATCCTGGCAGTAGCGGATTTCGCAAAGAACCAGCCGGCTATCCACCTCGATGGCGACGACCATTTCCGAATCGATTGGCGCGGGAGAAAGAAAACGCAGGCCGGTGCCGGAAATATCGATGAGTTGGGAGTCGATAGTTCGCGGATCGTCCCCGGGGATAATGACGCGAATCGAAGACCTGACCGGAAATCGCGGCTCGCCTCTGTATTCCATACTCTATAAAACCGAATCGGCGGAATCGGCGAATCGCTGTAGTGAAAGGTAGTAGCCTGAAGGGGAGAGCGCGATGAGATCCTCATTCCTTTTCTTTGCGTTAACGATGATCAGCGCGGCCCAGGAATTGCCTCCCATCCCGCCGACTCCCAAAAAGCCGGTGACGGAGGATTATCAAGGCGTAAAAGTGACGGACGATTATCGCTGGCTGGAGCCGGCGAGCGATCCCCAAGTCAAAGAATGGGCGGATCAGCAAAATGCGCGCACCCGAGCCTATCTGGACGCGCTGCCGATGCGCGGGGCCATTATCGATCGCTTGAATGAACTGTACAAAACGCAGACCGTGCGGTTTGACGATCTGAAGGCACGGGCCGGGGTGTTGTTTGCCATCGAGGGGCAGCCGCCGAAGCCGCAGTCGTTCATCGTGACGCTCAGCTCGGTGGACGATCCAGGGTCGGCGCGGGTGATTGTGGACCCGAACGCGCTCGATCCGGGCGGCGGGACCAGCATCGATTTTTATGTTCCATCGCTCGATGGAAAACTGATCGCGGTGTGCCTGTCGAAGAACGGGAGCGAGGACGGATCGGTTTCCGTTTTCGAGGTCGCCACTGGAAAGCAGCTTCCCGATGCGATCCCGCGCGTGAATTATCCAACCGCGGGCGGGAGCCTGGCCTGGAACGCGGATGCGAGCGGATTCTGGTACACACGCTATCCGCACGCGGGCGAGCGCGCGGAAGCCGACCTGAACTTCTATCAGCAGGTCTATTTTCATCGCCTGGGGACCGATGCTTCCGAGGATCAGTACGCGCTCGGCAAGGAGTTTCCGCGCATCGCGGAGACGCAATTGACCTCCTCCGACGACGGAAAATACGTGCTGGCGCGCGTGGCCGATGGCGACGGCGGTCAGTTTCTGCATTACATTTTGAATCCGGATGGCCGATGGCACCAGCTTACGCGCTTATCGGATCAGATCTCGGACGCGGCGTTCGGGCCCGACGGCTCCGTGTATCTGCTGTCGCGAAACAATGCGCCGATGGGAAAGATTTTGCAGCTTCCCGGGCCGAATCATTCGCTGGGAAACGCCAAGCTGGTGGTGACGCCGGGACGAAGCTCGATCGACGGATTTTTGCCGGCGAACGGGCATTTATACATCGCCTACATGGCGGGCGGGCCGTCCAAGCTACTCGATAAGAGTGGGACGAAGTCCGAGCGCACGATCGATCTTCCGCCGGTGTCCTCGATCGGCGGGATGGCGCTGTTCGGCGATGCGCTGCTGTTTGAAAACCAAAGCTATACCGAACCGGCGGCCTGGTATCGCTACGATCCGGCGAGCGGCGCGGTGAAAAAAACCGCGCTGGCCGAGACCTCGCCCGCCGATTTCAGCGACGTGGAAGTAATCCGATCGTTCGCGATTTCAAAGGACGGCACGCACGTTCCGATGAATATTATCCGCCGCAAGGGAACCAGGCTCGACGGGTCCAATCCAACGCTGCTCACCGGCTATGGAGGATACGGCATCAGCTACTCTCCCGATTTTTCGCCGCGGCGAAGATTGTGGCTGGACCATGGCGGCGTTTGGGTGGTGGCGAATCTGCGCGGCGGCGGCGAGTTCGGCGAGGCGTGGCATGATGCGGGCCGGCTGACAAAAAAGCAGAACGTGTTCGACGATTTTATCGCCTGCGCCGAAACGCTGATCAGGATGAAGTATACGAATCCGGAGAAACTGGCGATCGAAGGCGCCAGCAACGGCGGCTTGTTAATGGGCGCGGCGCTGACGCAGCGGCCGGATCTGTTTCGCGCGGTAGTGAGCCACGTCGGCATCTACGACATGCTGCGGCTGGAAACGTTTCCGAACGGCGCCTTCAACGTGACCGAGTACGGGACCATCAAAGATCGCGATCAGTTTCGCGCGCTCTATGCGTATTCGCCGTATCAGCATGTGAAGGACGGTACCGATTATCCGGCGGTGCTGTTCCTCACCGGGGATCATGACGGCCGCGTGGATCCGATGAATTCCCGCAAGATGACGGCGCGGCTGCAAGCGGCCACCCGGTCCAACCGGCCGGTATTTTTACGGACGAGCTCGACCTCGGGCCACGGCTTCGGGACCCCGTTGAATGAGCGCGTAGCGCAGGATGCGGATGTTTTTTCGTTTTTATTCGATCAGTTGGGGATCAAATAATAGGCCGCCGCGGTTTCCAGGATCGCCTTGTCTTTGCATTTTTTTTTTGCCTGGTTACTGATAGAATATTCTCCGCCCGCTCGCCGGTCAGTTGACTGCGGGCGCGGCGAGGACATCAGGAAAGGGAGTGCGAAATGAACCGCCTTACTATAGGAACGCTCACGCTGGCGCTCGGATTTACGCTCCAGGCGCAACGGCCGCAATCGACCGCCGATCCTTACGCGAATAATCCGGATGCGGGTACCTTGAAGTTTCCGCTCGCCGCCCCGGCCGGCAAGGACTCCGGCGCGATTTCCAATGCGCCGCCGGGCGCGGTGAATCAGGGTACTCTCGATCCGAGCAAGTGGAAATACGGACACGCCTGGGACTCACGCGTGGGCAAGCAGATCTGGAACCCGGTGATGGTCAAGATGATGAAGGGCGAAAAGGTCACCGGCGGCACGGTGTTCAGCTCCGACAGTCCGGAGACGTACTGCGCGATGGCCAATGCCGGCTACGATTTCATCTGGGTGGAGATGCAGCACGATTCGCGCGATTGGGAGCAGGTGGCGCGCATGTATCAGGCCTGCCCGCACGCCAAAGCGGTTCCCGGCGTGCGCGTCGCCTATACCGATGAGCGTGAAATACAACATGCCACCGACGCCGGCGCGCTGGTGATCGTAGTGCCGACCGTTCGCTCGGTGAAGGAAGGAACAGAGGCGCGCGACTGGACCATGTTTCCTCCGCTCGGCAAGCGCAGCCGCGGGGGTGGGCAGGCGTTCAGCCCGGAGTTTTGGGGCAACGTTCCGGGCGGCTATCGCGAAACCTGGAACGACAACGTCGTTCTGATCGAGATGATCGAGACGCTTGACGGCGCGGCGGCGGCTCGCGAAATCGCGGCGATTCCCGGGGTGACGGCGATTTTCGCCGCCAGCGGAGATCTCGGCAATTTTTCGGGCTACACCATGGGTGATCCGGATTATGAACGCCTGATCAACATCGTGCATGACGCGGCGCTCGGTGCGGGCAAGCGTCTGTGTGGTCCGTTCGCCTGGCGCGATCGTCCCGACTTTACCTGCTTCCAGAATCAGAGCGAGACGGCGGCGATCAGCAAGGGTGTGGCGGCCGAGCTCGGCAATCTGAAGGACACGCAGGGCAAGCCGGAAGTCGGGCCGTACGCGCAGAAGAAGAAGTAGCAGGCGGGCGCATCTTAAACTTCCGCGAGCGGCAGGGCTGAAGCCATCGCATCCGGTCTCGAATGCAGATTGCGAGGCCGGATTGCACGCCCGGTTGCGGCACAGGATAAAGCCCGCCATCGGCCGCGGGAGACCAGCCGGGCCTGTTCCGCGTGGCGGCCGTTGTTGTTGATCAGAGCAGCCAGCGGATGAGCGCCCAGCTTACGGCGCAGGCCGCGGCGGAGGAAGCTGCGCCGACGGCCAATGCCGCTCCGCCGACTTTCATCAGGAGCTTCACGTTGACTTCCAAGCCCATGGCGGCCATGGCTAACGTGAGTAAAACATTTCCGGCTTCGGCCAGAACATCGGCGAGATTGACGGAGAATCCGGAGGCGAATCGCAGCAAAGGCAGCCATCCGAGGGAATTGAGAAGAAATAACCCGAAAAATCCCCACAAAAACGGCGGCACCAATCGTCCGTAGTGCACCGTTACACCAGCCTTGCGGGTGCGGGCATAGGCGAACGCCAGAACAAGCAGCAGCGGCGCGAGCAGCGCCACTCTGACCAGTTTCACCAGCGTCGCCAGGCCGCCCGCTTTTTCGCTGAACGCGAATCCGGCCGCGATGGCCTGCGGCACGGCGTGGATCGTCGACCCGGCCCAGACGCCGTAACCCTGATCGGTCATTCCGAGCAGGCCGCCAATGGCGGGACTCGCGAACATGAGAGCCAGGCCGAGCAGGTTGACGGCGCCCATTGAGAGCATCACGTCCCGATCCTCGGCGTCGATCAGCGGCGCGACGGCGACGATGGCGCTATTGCCGCAGATGGCCGTCCCCGCTCCGATCAAAATATTGGTGCGGGTCCAGACGCCGAGCAGCCGTCCGATTACGAGAGCCGAGAGCATGGCGATGCTCATGGTGACGACGACGATGGCGAACGCGCGAATTCCGACGGAAGCGGCGTGGCTCAGGCTGAGCGTCGCTCCGGTGAGCACAATGGTCGCAGGGATCACGCGGCGGGCGGTTTGTTTCGCGCCGGCGACGACCGCTTTGCCCAAAGGCAGCAGATTGCCGGCGATCGCGCCCGCGAAGATGGCGAGAATGGCCGCGCTGATCGGGCGCCGCACGCCAGAAGGTCCTTCGACGCGGAAGGGCTCGAAGGGAAGATAGTGAATGGCGAACGCCAGCGCGGAAACGGCGATCGCGGCGGCCCATCCGCGCCACAGCGGCAGTTTCTGTTCGAGCTTTGGAGTGGTCTGGGTCTCGACGACCGGAAGCTCGTAGACGCCTTCCATCGATCCAAGAGAGAGCAGAGCTTCCGGGCTGAGTTTGTGCAGGACGGGCGCCAATTTTTCAGAGTAGCATCGAAGCCCGGCGCGGGCGCAGCATCAATAAAAAAGGTATTTTCGCCACTGATCGTCGCTCTTGCCGAGCAACCGCATCAGATGACGGCTGGTGTGCAGGCTGAACGGACGCGGAGCGCGCGCCAGGCGCATGCCGGCCTCTTCCGGCGTACGGTTGCCCTTGCGGTTATTGCAGGAATGGCAGCAGGCGACCAGATTTTCCCAGGTGGTCTCGCCGGAGCGCGAGCGCGGGATCACGTGATCCAGCGTGAGTTCTCCGGAATTCAGCGTGCGCTGGCAATACTGGCAGGTGTAACGATCGCGCATCAAAATATTTTTTCGCGAAAGCGCACGCGTCTGGTGCGGGATGCGGCGGTATTCGAGCAGGCGAATGACGCTGGGGACGCGCATGGACTGGCGGGCGGAATGGACGTGCGCGCTGGCGTGCTCCTCCGCCGCGGCGACGCCCTTCAGCACCAGCACCAAGGCGCGCCGCGCGGCGCACACGTTGATCGGTTCGTAGCTCGAATTAAGCACCAGCACGGGTCGATGCAAACGTTCCTGATGGGCGATCATACGGCGGAACTCCCGGCCGCGGCGTTGGCTGCCCCGGCCGCGTAAAAAACATTCGCGCGGCGATCCGTTCTTGCAAGGGCGAGGACCGTGACGCGCCGCGCGCCGGCCCGCTTCAAGGCTCGCGCGCAGGCGGAGGCGGAAGCGCCGGTGGTGAGCACGTCATCGACGAGCAGGACGTGCATTCCCTCCAGCCGCTTTTTCGCCGCGAACGCGCCGGAAACATTTTTGCGGCGCTGCGCATTCGATAATCCGGCCTGCGGCGTGGTCGCGCGGCGGCGGCGCAAGACGTTTTCGGCCGGGACGTTCCAGCGGCGGGAAATTTCGCGAGCCAGCAGCGCGGATTGATTGTAGCCGCGCCGCCAGCGGCGCATCCAGTGCAGCGGCATGGGGACGATCAGATCGAAGCGCAGCTCGCGCGGCAACGCGGTGGAAAGAAATTCGCCGAAGACGCGGCTCAGCGGAGTAACGCCGCCGTATTTAAATAAATGGATCAGCTTGCGCAGCGAACCTTCATAGAAACCGTAGGAGTAGACCGCGTCGAAGCCGTTCAATCCCAGACGGCACAGCGCGCATTGGCCCGATTCATCGAGCGGAAAGCGGTTCAGAAACGGCGCGCGGCAGGAGACGCAGAAATAATCGGCGGCGAGCGGCGCGGGTTCGTAGAGGCAGCGCCGGCAAACGGGGACGCGGGAAACTTCATGGAGGAATTCACCGCAGACGCGGCAATCGTCGGGGAACAGAAGCTCGAATAAACCGCAAAATGCCCTCTTTGCGGCGCTGGAGGCGCCGCCGGGCGACCACAGGCAACTGCCGGTACGGGGCAGTAGTCTACTTGAGAAGACCCACCTCCGCCTTCACTCTTCAGTGTACATCCTGCGATCCTGGAGGATCAAATCGGGTCGCGCGCTATTGCGAGGAGCAGTTGCCGCGGCAGACGGTTTCCGAGACCTGCTGCGCCGGGCCGAGTTGATTGGGATGATTGGGATCGGCGCGCCGCGCCGTGACCGTTTCAACAACGCCGCCGTCGGATTGCTTTTTTCGCTGGACCGTATCCTGCTCCCAAAGCTTTGGCGATTCGCCGGCCGCCCCGGCGACGCCGGGGAGCGCGGGAAGATAATAATCGACCTGTCTGGTTTCCGATCCGTCGGGCTGCGCGACGGTCGTCGTCACCTGCTGGCGAGAGAGCTGAAGACGATTCACCTCGCCGATGGGCTCGTAAAGATCGGTGACTTCGGTGGTGGTGTTATCTTTGCGCGTTGTGTCGGCGATCTTTCGTAGCGCCACGCTAAAGTCGCCATTGCTTCCGCGGCGATAGACGGTTTCGTCCTGGTGGGTCGCCTCCGCCCGGTTTTCGATCACCGCCGACCGTTTCTCCACGGTCTGCAATCCGCCGTTGATCACCGGACGCTCGATGACGGTCTCGGTGCGCGCGGTGTCGCCCTGTTTTTCAGTATCGATGGTTCTGCGCTCCGTTTCACGCAGGACGCCGTTGATGTCGGTGGTGTAAGTGGTCGATTTGGTGGTCAAGCCGTTGGGGCGATTCCGCACTTCGCTCACCGTCCGTTCGGTTGAGGTGAGCTGGCCGTTGCGATCGTAGCGCCGCACGATGGTTTCTATGACCGATCCGTTTTCGGATTTGCTCAGCAGGCGAGTTTCCGTTTTTTCCAGAGGAATTTCGCGGCCATTGATGGATCGCGTGAGCACGGTTTGCGTGTGGTCGGTTGAAACCGTCGTAGTCGCCGTCTCACCGCTGGTAAACGTGGTGGTGGTCGATTGCGCCAGCGCGGCAGCGCAAACGGCGAGAAGCGAATAGTACTTCACATTTTCAGGCTAGGCTGATTCGGAAGCGGGCGCAATCGGGGAAAGGCCTTAAGGGGATCGAAACGGCGGCTCAGTTCGCGCTGGCGGTCTCCTCGACGAACTTCGCTACCGACATGGCGTAGATCGCCGGTTTACCGTCGCGATCGGTGACGAAAAAAATACGCTGGCTGTCGGCGGAAAAAATTGGAGACACCATGGCGGGATCGCTTGCGTGATGCTCGGCCAGGGTCAGCTCGCGGCGCACGGCGCGGACCAGCAGCAAGACGTAAGGCGAGGCTTTACTTCCGCTTGCGCCGACGAAAACGCTGCCGTCGGCGTTGGCCGAAAACGCGACGAACTGCGAGGTTTCCGCGACGAGCCGGTCCTCGTTGGTGTCCGGGGTGAACTCGCGGATGGCGTGCAGATTGCGGGGATCGGCCGGATAGTTCAGATACAGCACGGCGCGGCCGTCGGCGCTCCAGGTGGCGGGACCGATTTCACCGTCGGCGAGCTTTAAGCGATAATTCTGCCGCGCATCGTAATTGGCCAGCCACACCGATCCGGCGCGGCGATAAAGAACCGAAGCGCGGCGCGGGCGCGGAACCGGATCGCGCAGCTCTTCATCGGCTTCGGCGAGTTTCGCCGCCGATCCATCGGCCAGATGGATGAGGCGCAGCCGATGCGCCGATCCGCGTTTTTCGATCAACGCGGCGAACTGCGCGTCTTCGGCCACGGTAAGCCCGAAGCCGGGCTCGGAATCGTCGGGGATGCGATAGATTTCGCGCGTTCGTAAGGCCGCGATATTGGCCGCGATCAGCCGCGGGCCGTCGAAGTAGGCGAGGTAGCGGTCCTCGCCGAACAAGGTGAAGTTGCGCGGATCGAAATTTTCGCTCGCGGTGATCTGGCGCGATTGGCCCGTTTTGGCGTCGAGGCGAAAGGCCTCGAACTTACCGGACATATCGGAGGCGTACACCAGAAAATTTCCGTGTCGCGCGAACGATCGCGCGTAGGCAGGCGCAAGAAAGCTGGTGTGGTTCGGATCGGTGAGGCGCAGTATGGGAAATTCCGTCGCGGGGTCAGGGAAGCGCTTGAGGAAGGACGGAAAAATTCGTCCTCTACCGCCGGTTTCCGCGGCAAAACACGCGCCGGAAGCCAGGGCCAGGAAACCACGCCGGGAAAGCGCCGCGAGGCCGCGGCTGGTCATACACCGATGGTAACATGCAGCCTTGAATCGGCCGGATCTAAGGCGTTTCGCCGACGGATTCCTCCTCGCTTTCGCTCTATGCTTTAAGCGTGACGCCGCTTGTTATGTTTCTGGCGATCGCGGTGAAAAGCGACCATACCGCGCTGCGCAACGGATGCGATGAGGGAGCCGACACGCTGGCGACACTTTCCGCCGGCGCGCCGGTGACGATTCGTTTTGCTCTTTCCGGCGGAGAAACGCCGTGCTACAAAGTCGCGGTGGAGCAGAACGGCCGAACCATTGAAGGATATTTGCCGGCGAGCGAAATTGACGGCCTCGACCAGTTCGATCAGGATCGGCGCGAGGCCGCAACCGTGGGCCAGAGCGCGGCCGGCGTTCGCGAAATGATGAACGCGATGCCGGCGATCGCGCCGAAATCCGCATCCGCGAGGGAGGCCGCGCGGCTCATCGAATCCAGTCAGCCTTCAAGGGCGCTGGAGCTGTTGCGGCCGGATTTGGAGCATAGCCACGATCCCAATCTGTTCGCGCTTGCGGGATTCGCCGCCTGGCGCGCCGATCAGGCCAGGCTGGCGCTCGATTACTGGAAAACCTCGCTCGAGTTGAAGCCCAACGCCGGCCTGGAACAGGTCTACCGGCGCGTGCTGCGCGAGACGGCGGGCGATCAAAGCACCGAACGATTGGTAGGAATGCGCGTTGCGTTGCGCTACGACAGCGCGGCGGTGCCGGCCGAAACCGCGCGGCTGATGCTGGCGGCGCTCGATCAGGAGTTCACGCGTGTTTCGGCCGAACTGGGCTGCGCGGCGGAAGAGCGTATCGCCGCCATCGTGCAGAGTCCGGAGGCGTATCGCAAAACGGTGGACGTCGCCGAATGGAACGCGGGCCAGTTCGATGGAAGAATTCGCGTGCCGGTCAGCGGGCGAATGGACGATTCCGTGCGCCGCGTATTCGCGCACGAGACGGTGCACGCCTGCCTGGCGATGCTCGGACGATGGCCCGCGTGGTTTCACGAAGGTCTGGCGCAGAAGCTTTCCGGCGATTCGGTCACGGTGGCCATGCGCGCGCAGATCGCGGCCGAAACGCACCGCGGAAAACTCCCGCGGCTTGAAAATCTGGGACCGGACTGGTCGCATCTGGATGCGGCGCACGCGCGCCTGGCGTATGCGGAATCGCTTGAAGCGATCGAGATGTTCTACGAAAATTACGCGCAATTCGGGATCGCGAACCTGCTGCGCAATCCGGACCGCCTGGCGTCGATCGCGGCGGATTTGGATAAACGGCTGGGGTTGTGATCGTCCGGCTACTGGACGCGATCAGGCAGAATAAACAGCGAGAAATGCGCCAGCATCCGGCCCATCAGGCTGTCGCGCTCGGATAGATTGACCCAGGCGATTTTCTGGGGATCGTCGACATCCTCGAAAAATCCGATGCCGCCGCGGCGCAGCCGCTTATCGCTCCAGGAACTGATCACCTGGCCATTCAGATAAGTCACGAAGCGATCATCCTGCACGGTGACGCGGACGCGGTAAGTTTCGCCGCGCACGAGGGTCAGCGGCAGCGGCAGCGCCACGCGATCCCACTCGCGCCCATCCATCATCACGTAACGGAGCAGCCCCGCGTTGGGCAGCGGGCCGGGCTTGGTGATCATCAGCTTGGTCGCATAATAATTTTTGCCGTCGGCGGCGCGGAAGGCCCAGCTCAGACTACGCTTTTCGATGGCGGCGCTGAACTCCATCTGATAATTCTGCATCGCGGCCGACCGGTTCCAGATCCGCAGCACGGGCGCCGCCGCGGAGGTCAAGCGCGGATCATCGACACGCCTCGGATCGTCGACCCGGTGCAGCGCCGCGGTGGTCCAGCCCTGCCAGCCGCGCGTGAAATCCTGATGCAGCGTCACCGGCGCGCGCGAGCGAACCACCTCGCCGATGCCGTCGCCGATGCGCTGGAACAAGCCGCGTTCCAGCGCCGGATCGAGACTGGCGCGTGGCCGCGAGCTTTCGCTTCCGCCGCCCGGCCCCGGCAGCATCATCGCGGCGATCAGCAGCGCGCCGACGGTCAGGAATGCCGCCATGGATGCCGTCTGGCCCGCGGAACCGCCGTAGCGAACGGCCGTCTTCTTCTTCGACTTGGAGATGGTCCAAAGCTCGATCTCTTCTTCGTCGCGCAGCGCCTGTGCTGACGCAAGCCGGGCTTCCTTGCGATGCTCGGCGCAGCAGTATTGCTGGTCCACCAGCGTTCGCAGCAGGCCGATCTTTTTGCCGCATAAGAAGCACAGCATGCTTGGTACCTGGAACTTCAAGCCCGATTCTACCAGTAACCTCTCCCGAGCTAACCGTCCTAAGTGAAGAAAGGCTAGGGTCTTGCCGGTCCTGCGAAGTTGGCTCTAAGGTATACAATCGAGTGAAACGGCTTAGTACTTTAGATCTGGCCCCTATGTTTTCCCCCGACGAACCGATTCCCATTCCAATTGAGGATGTGCTCGACCTCCATTCAGTTTCACCGCGCGACGTGAAAGCAGTGGTGGAGGAGTACTTGATTGAAGCAGATCGTGCAGGATTCAAGACGCTGCGGATTATTCATGGCCGCGGCATTGGCGCGCAGCGCGAGACGGTCCGGAAAGTACTGGCGCAAAGCGAGCTGATCCTGTCGTATAAGGACGCGCCAATGGAAGCAGGCGGATGGGGCGCGACCGTGGTCACGCTGAAGTAAATCCGCGCGTACATCACCGGCGTTCCTGCTAAAATCGATCCTTCATGTTTCGTAAAGTCCTGGTGGCCAATCGCGGCGAGATTGCGGTGCGAATCATCCGCGCCCTGCGCGAGTTTGGAATTTCCAGCATTGCCGTGTACTCCGACGCCGATCGCGCCTCGCTCGCGGTGCGAATGGCCGATGAAGCAGCTCATCTGGGCCCGGCGCCGTCCTCGGAGAGCTATCTGCGCATCGATAAAATCATCGACGCGGCAAAGCGGCATGGCGCAGAGGCGATTCATCCCGGTTACGGCTTTCTGAGCGAAAATGCCGAGTTCGCCGAAGCCTGCGCCGCGGAGGGAATCGTCTTTATCGGTCCGCCGCCTTCGGCGATTCGCAGGATGGGATCGAAAACCGCGGCGCGGCAGGTGGCGATCGCGGCAGGCGCGCCGGTAGTTCCCGGAACGAAAGAGCCCCTGGGCGAAATTCAGGAAGCGAAGCGGATTGCGGGCGAGATCGGATATCCGGTGCTGCTCAAGGCCTCGGCCGGCGGCGGCGGAAAAGGAATGCGGCGCGTGGATCGCGAGGCCGACCTCGAATCCGCGCTGCGCGATGCGCGAAGCGAAGCGTTGCGCGCGTTCCGCAACGATGAAGTGTACGTGGAAAAGCTGGTGCTCGAGCCGCGGCACATCGAGATTCAGGTGCTGGGCGATCATCATGGCCACATGATTCATTTGGGCGAGCGCGAATGCTCGATCCAGCGGCGGCATCAGAAAGTGATCGAAGAGTGCCCCTCGCCGGTGATGCTGGCCCATCCGGAGTTGCGCGAAAAAATGGGCGCGGCCGCGCTGAAGATCGCGCGCGCGGCGGGTTACGCCAACGCCGGAACGATGGAATTTCTGGTGGATCGCGATCGCAATTTCTATTTTTTGGAGATGAACACGCGCTTGCAGGTGGAGCATCCGGTGACCGAGCTCGCCACCAGCCTCGATCTGGTGCATTGGCAACTGCGGATCGCCTCGGGCCAGCCGCTCACGATCCGGCAGGAGGACGTTCAATGGACGGGATCGGCGATCGAGTGCCGCATCTATGCCGAAGATCCCGGCAACAACTATCTGCCCTCGCCGGGAAAGATCACTTATCTCGAACAGCCGTCGGGTCCGGGTATCCGGCTGGATTCGGGCGTGTATTCAGGATGGACCGTGCCGCTCGATTACGACCCGATGCTGGCGAAAATAGCGGTTTGGGCTCCCTCGCGTGAGGCGGCGATTGAGCGGATGCGGCGGGCGCTCGGCGAATACGTAGTGGAAGGAATTCGCACAAATATCGCATGGTTTGACGGGATTTTGGCCGATGAATGCTTCCGCGCCGGCGAATTTTCCACCGCCTTTCTCGATCGCTTCAAGCCGCCGGCGGCGCCAGCCGCCGATCTGGAGACGGAAGCGGTTGCGGTGCTGGTTGCGTCGTTGAAACAAGCGAAATCACCGGCGCCGGCCCCGGCGAAGTCGAGCGCGTGGCTGGCCATCGGCCGCGCGGAGATGATGCGATGAAGCTCGACGCGAAGGTCGACGGGCTCGCGGCGAAATTCGAATCGAATGGCGCGCGTTTTCGCTATGAGCGAAACGGCGAGGCGGTGGAGCGCGAATATTCGATTGCGGCGCTCGCGCCCGGATCGTTTAGCGTGCTGATCGAGGGCCGGAGTTATTCCGTGGTGTCGGTGGAAGGCTCGATTCGCGTGAACGGGCGGCCGTTCGCGGTCGAGGTCTTCGATCCGCGGGAGATGCGCGGGCACAGCGCGGGCGCATTCGGCGAAGGGCGGCGGAATATCGCATCGCCTATGCCGGGCAAAGTGGTCCGCGTGCTGGTGAGCGCGGGCGATGCGGTGGAAGCCGGGCAGGGTTTGGTTGTCGTCGAAGCGATGAAGATGCAGAATGAGATGAAGTCACCGAAAGCGGGAAAAGTCGTGGAAGTGAAGGCGAAGGCGGACGCGACCGTTCAGGCCGGCGAGGTGCTGGTGGTGATCGAGTAGCGTTCATGGCGGATATCCATGGCTGACGAAAAGTGTCCCAACTGCGGCGGAACTGGCTGGCGCATCGTCGAGCGCTCGGGATTGTCCGGCGCCGAAAAGTGCGATTGCAATTCGACCGGCCGCGGCGCCGCGCTCATGGAAAAGGCGCGGATTCCGCCGAACTACGATCGCGCGACGCTCGACAGTTTTGTGCTGCCGCACGATAATCCGGTGTTAAGAAACGGCCTGGCGTCGGCGTTGATGAGCGCCAAGGGATTCGCCCGCGATTTTCCGGCGGTGAATCCGCCGGGTCTGCTGCTGATCGGCGAGCCGGGAACGGGCAAGACTCATCTGGCGATCGGCGTAATGAAAGTGCTGCTCGAAAAAGGCCACGAATGCGTCTTCTTCGATTACCAGAATCTGCTGGATCGCATCCGCTCCAGCTACGACGCCTCCTCCGGGACGAGCGATCGCGACGCGTATGCGACGGCGCTTGACGCCGATGTGCTGGTGCTCGACGATCTGGGCGCGCACCGCGTGACGGAGTGGGTGGAGGATATCGTAACGTCGATCATCACGCACCGCTGTAATCATCGCAAGCCGCTGATCGCGACGACCAATCTTCCCGATCCGGAACTCACCGGCAAAATCGTCGATTACACCGGCGCCGGCGGCGTGGCGGTGTATAAAAAGACGCTGTCGGAGGCGATCGGCGGCCGGGCGCGATCGCGGTTGTTTGAGATGTGCAAGCTGATCCGGATGCAGGTGACCGAGGACTATCGGGTGAGGCACGCGCGATAGCGCTCGCTACACTCCCGCGCAGCCCGGATCGAGCGGCAGAACGGTTCCGCCCGTCAGTAACGACAGCAAATGCAAATATGTGGTCAGATGATGCTGGCACGGGATATCGAGCTTTACCTTCAATCCCGGATTAAGATCGAAGACATTGTTGACGTGCTTATAAAGCGGCGGCAACGGGAGCTTGGGAACGATATCCAGGCGATTCGCAATGCGAAGCGTGTTGGGAACAAGTTGATCGTAGGTATCGGCGAAGGATGGATCGCCCACGCGCGGGCTCGCGTAGGTGTAGACCGTCAACTCCGAGGCTAAAGGCGTGTTCGCTGCGACATCCAGAGCGAGCAGCGTCGCCAGCGCGCCGCCCAAACTGTGCCCGCAAATAGTGAGAGACTTGAGGGGATTTGGAAAATTCATGCCAGCCAGCGCGGAGGCCACCGTCTTCGAACCGGGGTCCCTGGCGACGCGCAGCGATTCATAGACGTCGGTGAAGCCGTCTTCGCTCAAGCCGGCGCCGGGAGTGATCGGGCACTTGACGGCCAGAAAGCGGGCATCCTGGAGCCACTCCTCGATGCTATCGGTGCCGCGGATGGCCATCACCGCGTTTCCCGCCGGGTCCTGCGCGAGGAAGCCGAAGGAGACAATATTTTGCGCTCGCAGAGGATTGAGATCGGTGGCGAGATCGTTGCCGAAAAACGTCGTTACCACGGTGTAATTCACGTTGATCGCGTCATAGGCGATATGGATGACGTCGCCAGGATTGTAGACGATCTGATTCGGCGCAACGGCTTCGGCGAGCTTCACCAGCAGCGCATAATGAATCGCGGCCGCGGGATCGGGCGATTTGGGAGGAACGGCGAGCGAGGGATTAGCCATTTTCGGTCTCCTTTTTCAAAAAATACGATTTAATTTATCAGAATAACCCGAAAATCGTTACGACGGGATCACGGAAGGCTTAATTTCGGGCAAAGGAAAGCGGAATTTTCCGCCGAAAATTTCGGCGAACAGCTCGAGCATCGGCCCATGCAGAACGCCGTTATCGGCCAGCAGATGCGGGCCGCGGAGATTCACCGGCGCGCCGTTCATATCCGAGCAGGCGCCGCCCGCTTCTTCGATCAACAGAATGCCGGCGGCCATGTCCCAGGGCTTCAGACCAAATTCCCAGAACGCGTCCAGCCGGCCGCAGGCGACATAGGCCAGATCGAGCGCGGCCGCGCCGGCGCGCCGCACGCCGTGCGAGAGCATCGCCGCCTGATAGTAAAAATGAATGTTCACGTTCTGATGGCGCTTGCGCGAAGGAAAGCCGGTGGCGCTGAGGCTCGATTCGATTTTGGACGTTTTCGAAACGCAAATGCGCGAGCCGTTCAAAACCGCGCCGCCGCCGCGCTCGGCGCTGAACATTTCCTCGTGAACCGGATCGAAGATCACGCCGGCGATCAACTCGCCGGCGCGCTCCAGCGCCAGCGTCACGTTGAACATCGGAAAGCCGTGCGCGAAGTTGGTGGTGCCGTCGAGCGGATCGACGTACCAGCAAAACTCCGACGCGCGGTCCTGCCCGCTGCCTTCTTCGGCGACCACGGAATGGGCGGGAAAATGTTTCTTGAGGCGCTCGACGATGAGGCGCTCGCTGGAGCGATCCGCTTCGGTGACCAGATCGAATTCGCCCTTGAGCTCAAATCCGATGCGGCGCGCCAGGAACTCCTTGAGCAGCGCGCCCGATTCACGCGCGATTTCTTGGGCGGTTTCCAGGTAGGAAGGCAATCAGATCTCGTACAGATACTTGATGTCGTGCTTGAACAGAAATAGATTCGGCGCGTCCTGGCGCGTAATGCGGATAAAGTTCGTGTCGTAAAACTCGACGACGCCTTCCACTTCCTGGTTGTCGCTCAAGCGTACGCGAACCGGAATCCGCTCCTCGATCAGATGGCGAAGATACTTGACTTCCTCGAAGGTCTGCTCCGGCGCTTTCGTGTTGCTGACTTTACCTGCCATGGATGGGGTTTAGCGGGGATCTTCCCCATAATAGCCAGTCCGCGTTGTCGCCCGCAAATCGGGGCGGTTCAGCTCGACGCGGACCTGATGAAATCCCTTGCGCGCGTCGGTCGGATAATAGGCGATCATGTATTGCGCCCGCAGATCGCGCAGAATTTCCGCGAAGGTCTTGTCCAGTTCCTCGATCGTCGCGTCGAACCAGCGCCCGCCGGTGTCGGCGGCCAATTGCTGAAGCGCGTGCTCGCCGCCGAGATTGCGTCCCGCGTCGTTCTGGATCGGCACCACGATAATGGGATATATCACCGCGTCGGCGCGCTGCGCGGCTTCGCGGGCTTCGATATATTGCTTGGAACTGGTGGTGTTGCCGCCGTCGCTGACCAGCACCATCACGTGGCGTCCCTCGCGCGATTGCAAATTGCGCGCGGCGTGATAGATGGCATCGTAGAGCGATGTGCCGCCTTCGGGTTTGATGTATTTGAGACGATCCTCCAGGAGCTTGGAGCTGCGCGTGAAATCGCTCTGCTGGGTGACGTCGTAGTTGAAGGTGAACAGCGAAGCCGCGTCGCGCTCATTGCCCTCAGCGAAAAGTGCCTTAAAAAATTTCGTGATTGAACGGACTTCGGTTTGCCAGTCGATGCGCGTCGAGCCGCTGGTGTCGACCAGGGCGGCGACCGACAGCGGCGTCGTCGTGTAGCGCTCGAAAACCTTGATCTCCTGCCGAACATTGTCGTCGAAGACGGTGAACTGATCTTTTTCGAGCGAGCCGACCAGCTCGCCCTTGGCATTTTTGACGTTCACCAGCAATCGCACCAGCCGTACGTCGGCGGTGAAGCGCGCCGGCTGGCTTTGCCCGAAAATCATCGCCGCGGCGGCAAACGTCAAAATAAATTTCATGCACGCGCCTTGACCACCGAGTCGTCCCATTCGCCGTCCACCCATACTTCGCCGTCGGTGAAAAATTCCTTTTTCCAGACGGGCACCAGCCGCTTTAAACGATTGATCCCTTCAAGGGCGGCTTCAAACGCCGGCTTGCGATGCGGCGCGGTGACCACCACGCTGACGCTGGTTTCGCCAATCTCGATGCGGCCGAGACGATGGACCATCGCGATGCGTCCGATAGGGAAGCTGCGCGCGAGGTCGGTGCCGATTTCGGACATAACTTTCACCGCCATCGGCTCATAGCATTCGTATTCGAGATATTTGGTCGGGCGGCCTTTGGTATTGTTGCGCGCGACACCCTCGAAGTTAACAAAAGCGCCGTCTTCGCCGCGCAGCAGGCGGCGAGCGATGGCCCCGCCGTCGATCGGATCGCGAGTCAGCGCAAAAAAATGTCCCGCGCGCGGATCCTCGATCTGATGGGTGAAAGCGCCGGAACCGCCGCTCACTGGCGGCAGAAACGCGATCTCATCGCCGTCGGCGGCGGGCGAATCGGGCGCGGCGAACTGCTGGTTGCGGGCCATCACCAGGCTCGGCGCCATCTGCCGAAGCTGGGGGAAGCGGCTCGCGTAATCTTCGAAAATCGATTGCAGCTTTGCGCCTTGCTTCACCTCGATCGTATCCTCGCGCAGACCTACAATTTCCCGCGTGATCCCGAAAAATAAAACCCGGACGCGCACGTGCTCATAGTAACAGACTGGTCCCGCCAAGCCGCGGTTTCAGGAAGCTGCCGCCGATTCCGAGTCCGCGGCAGCGGCTCGAACGTCGCAGACGACCGGCTGCCAGGGCGAGTAGCCGCGGCTGGCCGAATTCGGATCTTCCTTAAAGTGAAAGGCGACATCGATGCGGCCGGAGAATTCCGCGGCTCTTTCGGCGAAATCCCAGGCTTTGAAGCGAAATCTTCGGCCCTCCGCTTTGAGCCACGCAAAAATGTGCCGATCTTTACTGATTTGAGCGGACTCGACATCGATGCGCCGCGCCACAAAGACCGGCTCGCGGTTGCCGAAGCCGAACGGGGCCAGGCGAAAAATCTCGTCAACGCATCGATCATCGATTTCGTGAAAAAAAATCTCCGCGTCGATTTCAAGCACCGGCTCAAAATCCTCGGGCGACAGCACACTCGCAGCGTGCGCGCGGAAGCGCTCGCGGAACTCCTCGACGCGCGCCGCATCGAGCGTTACGCCGGCGGCCTGGCGATGGCCCCCGAATCTGGTGAACAGGTCGCGCATTCTTTCGAGCGATTCGAGCAGGTGAAACTGCCGGATGGCCCGGCCGGAGCCTTGCGCCACGCCGTTCTCGATTCCCAAAACAAACGCGGGCCGGTGAAATTTATCCGCGACGCGGCTGGCCACGATTCCGACAACGCCGCGATGCCAGCCTTCGCCCGCAAACACCAGCGCCGCGTCGCGATCGGTCACCGGCTGCGCAATGCACTGCTCGAAAATCGCCCGCGCGATTTCGTCCTGGGTGTCGCGGCGGTCCTGATTCAGATCGTGAAGCTGCGAGGCGAGCTCGCGGGCCCGCGCCGGATCTTCAGTGAGGAACATTTCGATCACGTCGCTCGCGCTGGCCATGCGTCCGGCGGCATTGATGCGCGGGGCGACGCGAAAGGCGACCTGGCCCGCGCTGGGCGATTGGCCGTGCGCGAAGCCGGAAACGTCAAGAATCGCCCGCAAACCGGCGTTTTTTACGTCGCGCAAGCCGTCGAGCCCAAGCTTGACGATCGCGCGATTTTCCCCGGTCAGCGGGACCACGTCGGCCACGGTCGCGATCGCGACGACCTTCAAAAGCGAGGAGACCAGACGATCGCGCCGCGATTTTTCCCAGCCAAGCGCGGCGACCAGAGCGTCCATCAACTTCAAAGCGACGCCGGCGCCGCACAGATTTTTTTCCGGATACGGGCAATCCCGCCGGTTCGGATTCAGCACGGCGGCCGCCGGCGGCAGTTCGTCCTCCGGCAGATGATGATCGGTGACGATTACGTCGATGCCAAAATTCTTCGCGTGTCTGACGACATCGTTGGCGCGAATGCCGGTATCCACGCTGACAATCAGCTTGACGCCGCGCGCAGCGGCCGCTTCCACCACTTCGCTCTTCATGCCGTAACCGTCGCGAAGGCGGTGGGGCACGTGAAAATCGGCATTAGCGCCGGCCAGCGCCAGCCCCTTTTTCAGAATCACCACGGCGCTGGCGCCATCCACGTCGTAATCGCCGTATAGAAGAATCAACTCTTTCTGTTCGATGGCGCGCCGCAGGCGGGCGACCGCCAGGCGCATGTCCGTCAACAGATAGGGATCGTGCAGATCCGCCAGCGAGGGTTGAAGAAAGCGGCGCGCCTCGGCCGGATCGCGATAGCCTCGCGACCAAAGAACCCGCGCCGCGGGCAGGCCGATGCCGAGATCGCGGGAAAGCGCGGCGGCGCCGGCCGCATCACAAGGATTTTCGATCCACCTCACGTCAGTTCTTGGAGAAGTACCCGCCGCCCAGAGGAGTTTCGTCCTCATCTTCGGCTTCTTCGATCTGATCGAGGATGTCGTGCAATTCTTCGTACCAGTCGGTATGGATGTCAAAATAATATACGCGCGGCGCCAGATCGAAAGACAATTCGATCTGGCCGATCCATCCGGCGTATCGGCGGAGGGCGCGCAGCCGCGATTCCATGTCCCGGCGCTCCTCGCGCGGCAGCGAGTCCAGACGCTGCTCGGCGTCTTCAATCATATCGTTCGATAATTCTTTGGCGAACATGGTGATGAGCCGGACCCCGGCTTTTTCGGCGGCGCCGACAAAATCGCGAAAATCCGGATGCGTTTCGGTGTTCCAGTACACCGCGGCCGCCGGATCGTTACGGGGAAAACCGTGAAAAATCGCCATCCCGCGCGATTCGACATAATCCTGAATTTCGGAGCGAAGAGTATCGAGGTTGGGTTTCATCGTTCGGCAACTGCCCGGCAACTACACAGCCCGCTAAACTGCACCGCCGGAAAACTCCACAGAATGTACCACGCTAACACAACCTTTTGTCATCCCTGGCCTCAGCCGCTCGTCTTTAAGGGAAAGGAAACCAGCCGGCGTGTAACCTGGACAGGCCGGGCGGTCATCCTTACTACGGCGTGGTTTTTTCGAAAAACCGCGACTTCAAGGATTAAGAGGACACAAAAATGAAGAATCGTATAGCTCACATGTTCGCATTGCTGGCGCTAGCCTGCATGGTAGCGCTGGGCGCGGATGTCACCGGGAAATGGACCGCCGACAACGGCCGCGGCGGCACCCAGACCTTCGACCTGAAGCAGGATGGATCCAATCTCACCGGTACGGTGTCGGGCGGGCGCGGCGGCGCGGTGGATATTTCCAACGGTAAAGTGGATGGCGACAACGTCTCGTTCGAAGTCGTGCGGGAATTCAACGGAAACTCGGTAACCATCAAGTACTCCGGCAGCGTTTCCGGCAATAGCATGAAACTCACGATGGATGCCGGACGCGGCCCGCGTGAGATCACACTGACCAAACAGCAGTAAGTAAAAACGCCGGCGGTAATGAGGATGAGGATCACGAGCGCGAACAAATTTCTTGCCGCCGGCGTTTGCATTTTCGGTGCGGCCGCCTGCCTGGCGCAAAGCGGCCAGGTGAAGGCCGACGGGCAGCCTATCCCGGCGGCGATGGTGCGGGCCACGCAGGGGGATCGCATTCTGACGACGCTCACCGATCAGAACGGCGAATTTCACTTCGAGGGGATGACGCCAGGCCAGTGGAATGTGGAAGCGCAGATGTTCGGATTCGAGAGCGCGCGCAAAGAGGTACAGATTCCGGGGAAAATCGAGCTGACGCTCCAGCTCCGCGCGCGTCCGGCGGCCCGCGGCGCGGGCCTTCCCACCGAAGATGTTTTCGACGCCGCGCAGATGAGCGCCGCGGCGGGCGACGCGGGAGCAGCGCCCCAGACGCCCATCGATGCGTCAAACGAATCGCTGCTCGTCAACGGGAGCATTAGCCAGGCCTTGCAGGCCAGCCAGGCGGACGTCCGCGACATGCTCGGCGGCGCGCGCGGCGGGCTTGGGCCGGCGGGTCCGGGCGCTCCGGGGCTGCCGGCGCTGCAATTATCGGATGGAAGCGGCGCGGCGCCGGCGCAGCAATCCCCGGCCGTGGGTTCTGCCGTCGCCGCCGGACCCGCCGGCGGATTTGCCGGGCGCGGCGGAGGCGGATTCGGCGGGGGTGGCGGCCGCGGCGGCGGATTCGGCGGACGAGGCGGGCGAGGGGCGCGCGGCAATCCGGCGTTCATCGGGAATCGCCGCCCGAATAACAATCGGATCACCGGATCGTTTTATTATCAGCTTGGTAATTCTGCTCTGAACGCGCGGCCGTTCGCGGTGAACGGGATTCCAGAGCCGAAAGCCGCATACGCGCAAAACCGCTTCGGCATTTCCGCCGGCGGCCCGCTCTTTGTCCCGAAGTTATTCGATCTATCGAAAATCTTCTGGTTCGTGAATTATCAAGGTAACCGGCTGCGCAATGGAGTGGACCAGGCATTCAGCGAACCCACGCCCTTGCAGCGCGCGGGTGATTTTTCGCGGACCAATGCGATCATTTACGATCCCACCACCGGCGCGCCGTTTCCGAACAACATGATTCCTTCCTCGCGCATCAGCCCCATCGCGCGCGGATTGATGAGCTATCTGCCGCTTCCCAACCAGGCCGTGGCGACGACAAATCAGGACTATCGCCTGATCGCCGCCAATCCCAATAACACGCAAAGCCTAAATACGCGCGTCAATACCACTTTTACCCCGAAGGACACGCTTGCTTTGACCTTCAATCTTCAGCAGAGCGATCAATCCACGTTTGAATATTTCGGATGCTGCGATACGATTCACGGCCAGGGCCTGAACGCGAATCTCAACTGGCGGCGCAGGCTGGGCCAGCGCAACTTCAACAACGTCACGCTGAGTTTTAACCGGAACACCAATCGCGCCATTCCGTTCTTCGCCAACGGCCCGGACGTGGCGGCGATGCTGGGGATCGCCGGCGCGTCGCCGAATCCGGCCAATTACGGGCCGCCGGCGCTCGGGTTTGCGAATTTTTCGGCGTTGACCGACACCAACGAATCGCGCAGCGCGATCTGGAGCTATGGGGCCGCCGACAACGTGCAAATCCACAAAGGAAAGCACAACTGGAATATCGGCGGCGGATTCACGCATTTTCTGAACAATACCGTCACCGATCAGAACGGCCGCGGATCGTTCAATTTCACTGGGCTTTCGACGGCGGGTTATAACTCCGCCGGTTTGCCCCTCGGCGGAACCGGTTACGACTTCGCCGATTTTCTGCTGGGCCTGCCGGAATCGAGTTCCATCCGCTACGGCGATTCGAGCACGTATTATCGCAGCAACGCGTATAACGCTTTCCTGGTCGACGATTATCGCGTGGCGACGAATCTCAGCCTCAACCTCGGGCTGCGCTACGAATATTTCACGCCGTGGCGCGAAGAATACGGGCACGCCGCGAATCTCGACATCGCGCCGAACTTCGCGGCAGTTGCGCCGGTGCTGCCGAATACGAATGGTCCGCTGACCGGCGCGTATTTTCCGGGCACGCTGATCCGTCCGGATCATGGCGACTTCGGCCCGCGCCTGGCGCTGGCGTGGAAACCGTCGGCGGCCGGACGCATGCTGGTCCGCGCCGGATATGGAATTTACTACCAGCCGAATGAGTACAACATTCTTGAAAATCAGCTCGCGGCGGAGCCTCCGTTTGCGATCACCAACAGCGTCACCACAAGCGCGGCGAATGTCCTGACATTGGCGACCGGCCTGGTGTCGATTCCGCCCGGCAAAACAGTGACAAACTCCTACGCCGCCGCCCTCAATTATCCGGATGCGTTCATTCAGACCTGGAACGTATCAATCCAGGAGGAACTGCCGAAGCGGATGATCGCCGAGATCATGTACACCGGCACGGTGGCGACGCATCTGACGGTGCAGCAGGCGCCCAACCAGGCGCCGCTCGGCTCGGCGCTGACCGGATACGAGAATCTGCCGATCGCGAACGCCGGGAATTTCATCTTTGACGATCCGATCGGCCGGCTGAACATGAACGCGATGCAGGTGCGGCTCACGCGGCGGTTTCAGCGCGGCGTTTCATGGAATCTTTTTTATACCTTTTCAAAATCCCTGGACGACGTTGCGCTGGCGCAGAATTTTTACGATCAGCGCGCCGAATATGCGCTTTCGCCCACCAACCGGACGCACATGCTGACGGCCAATTGGGTGCTCGCTTCGCCGGTGGACGCCACGCGCGGATTTTTGTCCCATCCCGAGTTTGTGGCCAAGGCCCTGAAGGATTGGACGCTATCGGGCAGCGTCACCGCGGAAACGGGTTTGCCTTTGACAGCGACGATCGCGGGAGATCGCGACGGAACAGCGTCGCTGGCGCCCTTGCGCGCGGACGCCACGGGATTGCCCGTAACCGCAGGCTCCGGTTATTTCAACCTGGCGGCATTTGCGGTTCCGCCGGCGGGGACGTTCGGCACCGCGGGCAGAAACACGATCATCGGTCCGGGAATGTTCGTCTGGAATTTTTCGCTGGCGCGCAGCATCAATCTCCATTCCGAGCGGCGGCGCCTGGAGATCCGGCTCGATTCGACCAACACCTTTAATCACGTGAATCCATCGGGCCTGATCACGATCGTCAATTCCAGCCAGTATGGATTGATTACCAGCGCCGGCGCCATGCGGCAAATGTCAGCCACCGTGAGGTTGAGATTCTGATGAAATGCGGATCGATGAAAAAACTGATCCTTCTCACCGGCCTTTCGCTATTTGCTCAGGACGTGACGTTCAAGAGCGAAACGAAGCTCGTCATCGTCGATCTTACGGCGAAGGACAAGAACGGCAATCCGATCACCACGCTTAAAAAGGACGATATCGCGCTCTTTGAAGACGGCGTGCGGCAGCAGATCAGCGTTTTCGAACTGCAAAAGCTTGGCGGCGAGCCGTTGACTCCGCTCTCTTTCACGGCAGACGCGCCGCGCACCATCGAGGAACGCGCCGCTCCCAAGCCGGCCTCCGTTGCGCCGGCCGCCAACAGCGTGGTCCGCTATCAGGATCGCCGGCTGCTGTGCCTGTTTTTCGATATGAGCTCAATGGACGCGCCCGAGCAGGTCCGCGCGGAAGACGCCGCGGTGAAGTTTTTGTCTTCGCAAATGACATCCTCCGACCTGGTCGAAATCATGACCTACACGACCTCGCTCAAGGTGGTTCAGGAATGGACCGATGACCGCGATGCGCTGATTTCGACGATCAGAAAGCTGACGCTCGGCGAGGGCGCGGATCTGGCGGACATGGCCGCGACCTCGGCCGATGAAAACGACGATAGTGGCAGCTTCGTGGCTGATGAGACGGAGTTCAACATCTTTAACACGGATCGCAAGCTGAGCGCGATTGAAGACGCCGCGCGCAAGCTCAGCATCTTCCCGGAAAAGAAGGCGCTCATTTATTTTTCGAGCGGGATCGGAAAGACGGGCGTCGAAAATCAATCGCAAATCAAGGCGACGACCAACGCCGCCAATCGCGCCAATGTTTCGATTTATCCGGTGGACGCGCGCGGCCTGGTCGCGCTTCCGCCGGGCGGCGACGCATCGCAGGCCTCCCCGCGCGGGACGGGCCTGTTATCGCAGTCCAAGCAAAACGGCATCCGCAGCAGCTTCAACGACTCGCAGGAAACCCTGGTGACGATCGCCGAGGATACGGGCGGCAAGGCGATGCTCGACACCAACGACCTGGCCATGGGCATCCGCCGCGCGCAGCAGGACATGAGCAGTTATTACATCCTCGGCTACTACAGCACCAATCCGAAAGAGGATGGAAAATTCCGGCGCATCGACGTGCGCCTGCTCAACAAAGAAGTCAATGCGCGGCTCGATTTTCGCAAGGGTTATTATGCCGATAAGACCTGGCAGAAATTCACCGCCGCCGATAAAGAGCGGCAGCTTGAAGAAGCCTTGACGCTGGGCGATCCGGTGAACGATCTGCCGCTGGCGATCGAGGTGGATTATTTCCGCGTCGCGCGCGAGCGCTATTTCGTTCCGGTTTCCGTAAAGCTTCCCGGATCGGCCGTGGGGCTGGTGCGAAAAGGCGCAAAACAGACGAACGTTCTCGATTTTATCGGGCAGATCCGCGACGCCTCCGGCAAGCTCGTTTCTGGCGTGCGCGATGAAATTACGGTGAAGCTGGATGAAGAGAATGCTTCCAAAATCGCGCAGAGGCATCTGCAATATGACACCGGACTGGCGCTCGGGCCAGGAACCTACACGCTCCGCTTTCTGGCCCGCGAAAATCTGACCGGAAAAATGGGAACCTTCGAAACGAGGTTCACCATTCCCGATTTAAATTCCGCGAAATCTCTGCGCCTCAGCTCCGTGGTGTGGAGCAGTCAGAAGGAGCCCATCACCGCCGCCGTAGGCGACGCGGGAACCAGCAAGAAACTGACCGCGCAAAGCCCCCTGGTGCAGGACAACCAGAAGATCGTTCCCAGCATCACGCGAGTTTTTCGCCGCGATCAGACATTGTTCGTGTATTTCGAGGCGTACGACCCGGCGCTCGATCCGGATCGCAAAACTCCGAGCCTCACGGCAGACGTCGAGCTGCTGTTGGGCGGCCGAAAAATCTACACGTCACCCCCCGCTCGCGTGACCAAGCTCGCAACCGCCCGTCCCGGAGTCGCGCCGTTTTCATTCCAAATTCCGCTCAGCAAACTTCCACCCGGACAATATGTTGCGCAAATCGACGTGATCGACGAAACGGGACGAAAATTCGCCTTTCCCCGGAGCGAAATCGTCCTGCTGGCGCCGTCGAATCCGGGCACGATGGCGCGGAAATAAGCGGCCGCGGCGAAAACTAGCTTCCGGCCAGATGGACGCCGACGATCAAGCCGCCGAAGATCACCGCGGCGGCGATCACGTAAAGCGCCACGCGAACCATGCGCTCCTTGCTGCTCACCACGCGTGATTCGTCTTTTCTGATCTGCTCGTCGAGGCTGTCAAACATAGAGACCTCCTTGTCGAATGATCCGAGCTACCCGGGATTATATGCCGATTAGAAAAAGAAAAAAAGGGGGCAAGGGAGAAAAATGATGGGGCCGGGTTGAGCCTCAGAGCCCCATTCGTTCCAGCTTGCGATACAGCGTTTTGCGCTCGATGCCGAGAATTTTGGCGGCGCGGCTCTTGTTCCCGTTCGTCGCCGCCAGCACCCTGCGGATCTGCTCCGCTTCGGTATCGGCCAGCGTTTCGCTGGAGGCATCGCGCGAATCCATTTGCTCGATCGCCTGGCGCACCGCGCGATCGTCAATGCGGCCGCCCGGCGCCAGGATGGTCAGGCGCTCCATCATATGCTGGAGCTGGCGAACGTTGCCGGGCCAGCTATACTCAGCCATCGCCTTCAGGCCGGAATCGCTCAATCGCGTTTCGAGCTTATATCGTTCGTTGTAACGTTTCAAAAAGTAATGTACCAGCAGCGGAATATCGGTGGGCCGTTCGCATAGCGGCGGCACCGTGATGCGAACCACGTTAAGGCGGTACCACAGATCCTCGCGGAATTTCCCGTCGTCGACCATCTTTTGGATGTCCTTGTTGGTCGCCGCGAGCACGCGCACATCCACCTTTTTGGCCCGCGCCGAGCCCAGCGGGCGGATCTCGCGTTCCTGCAAAAAACGCAGCAATTTTAGCTGAAAACCGAGGTCAATATCGCCAATTTCGTCCAAAAAAACGGTTCCGTTGTGGGCGGCTTCGAACACTCCCATGCGGTCGCGATCCGCGCCCGTATAGGCGCCCTTGAGCGTGCCGAACAGCTCGCTTTCAAGCAGCGACGGCGCGATCGAGCCGCAATCGACCGGCACAAACGGCTGCGCCGCGCGCTTGGAATTGCGATGAATCATCCGCGCGATCAGCTCCTTGCCCGTTCCGGTTTCGCCTTCAATCAAAACCGTCGCGTCGGTGGGCGCGACTTTGGAAAGCGTTTTATAAATCTCGATCATGCGCGCGGAGCTGCCGATCATCTCGGTTTCCGGAAGATCGTCGATGGGCTCGGCGTCATCGTGCTGCTCCGGCGCGTTGAGCGTTTTTTCAGCGCGCTTGATGGTATCGATCATCTGCGCCATTTCAAAGGGCTTGGCGAGATATTCGAAAGCGCCGCCCTCGGTGGCCTGCATCACCGTTTCCATGCTGCCGCGCCCGGTCATCAGGATCACCGCGCAACCGGGATTCTGCTGGCGCGCCGTGCGCAGCACGTCGATGCCGGTGCGCTCATCCAGATAAATATCGGAGATGACGATCGGATACGCGGAGGACCGCAGCCGATCGATCGCCTCGCGCGTGGAAGCCACGGCGTCCACGTCGTAGCCTTCCAGCTCAAGGCACATCACCATGGTATTGCGAACGGATTGATCATCCTCGACGATGAGAAGCTTCTGCATTTTTCGCCGCTGCGGCCGGAGACTGCGCCGCAACTATCATCGTAAAACAAGATCCCTTTCCAGGCTCGCTACTTACTTCCATCCGGCCGCCGTGATGCGTCACGATTTGCTCGACGATCGAAAGGCCGATGCCCGTTCCGGCCTCGCCCGAGGCTTCGGCGCGCCTGGTCCGGTAGAATTTCTTAAATATATTTTTAAGTTCCTTCGCGTCCATGCCGATGCCCTGATCGCGGACGGCGACGCGAAGCTCGCCCCGGCGAAGTTCGGCGGAGATCCGCACCTCGGTTCCGGCGGGGGAATATTTGACGGCGTTGGTGAGCAGATTATAGAGCGCGTATTCCATCAATTCGCGGTCGCCGGTGAGGGTCGCATCGGCGATTTCCTCCGTACATAGACGAATCTGTTTCCGCTCGGCAACCGGCGCGGCGCGCGCCAGGCATGTCTCGATGACCCGCGCGATGGTGAAGCGCTCGCGTTTCATCTCCATCTGCCCGTCGGCCAGGCGTTCGACGTCGAGGAAAGTTTGAATCATCCGCGCCAGGTGCTTCGATTCAGAGTTGATCATCTCGCTCAATTGCTGGCGCTTGGCGTCGGACAAATTATAGCGGGTCATGATTTCGCTGGATCCTTGAATGGCGGTGAGCGGCGTGCGCATTTCGTGCGCGGCCCAGTGGATGGCCTGCTGGTAGCGGGATTTCTCCGATTCGCTGCGGCGTAGTTGCCGCTGCACGAAGAAATGCTGGAAGCTGGCCGCGCCGCCCACCGAAATCCAGGCCACCGCGACCGGCTGGAAGAAAGGGAAGACGAGATCGTGATGGAAAAACTCGACCGGAATCCAAACCGAAAGCGCCAGGACCAGCACGGCTAACGCGTACGCCGGCCATCCCGAGCGCAGCGCGAAAATGAGTCCGGCGGCGGCGGCGAGCATGGCGCAGAAAAGAAGCTGCACGCTATAGCGGGCGTCGGTGAGAAAGCGGCCGCGGGCGATGGTTTCATAAATCTGAGCGTGCATCAACACACCGGGGATGGCGTAGCCGAACGGGATCAGCGCCTGGTCATTGGCGGCTTGCGCTGTCACCCCGATAAATACCGCCTTGCCACGCAGCAATTCGCGATGCGCTTCGATCTCCAGCGCGGAGACGACCGGAATCACCGGCGGCAGATAGCGGACATACATTTTGCGCCCGGTCTCGGAGTGGGTGGCGGGAATGGCGACGCCTCCGGTGTCGATTTCGGAAGGTCCATTTTCAAGCGGCGCGGTTTCGCCGTGCGCCACGCTGAAGGTTTCAAGCGCCAGCGCCCAACGGCGTTTTCCATCGGCGATTTCTTCGAGCGGCACCTGGCGATTGCTATCATCGGCGGCGTCGCGATACACGTGGCCGAGCGCGGCGGCCGCGGCGGCGAAACGCGGCAGGGGATCTTCCCACTTCAGCGCTCCGTTCACGCGGATCAGATCGCAGGGCAGAATTAAATTGCGCGCGCGGCGAAACGCCGCTTCAAGCGACTGATTTCCCCAGACGTCGAAATTGTCGTCGGCAAGCAGGACGTCCACCGCCAGCGCGGCCGGCGCCGCCGCATCGGTCCGCGCAACGGCGCCGGCTAAAATCGAGCGGATGTTCCGCATTCCGCCAAGGCGGCCGAGCGTCTGCTCGTCGATCGCCACTACCGCCGATTGCGGCGTCCAGTTTTGCCGCGGCTCGCGCGCCAGGCTCGCATCGTAAAAGATATTGTTGACCCGCTCGGCCGGAGGCAGCCACCCGATCGCCATGCCGGTCGCGAAACACGCCGCGATGACGGCGGCGTAGGCGGCGGTTTGCGCTCGGCGGCTCACTTGCGTACAAGTTTTTCGATTTCGTCCGGATCGCGCGGCAGCGCGCCGCTCAGGTTTCTCGATCCCGTTTCGGTGACCAGCACCGTATCTTCAATGCGCACGCCGATGGACTCCTCCGGAATATAAATTCCCGGTTCGATGGTGATGACCATTCCGGCTTTGAGCGGAGCATTCGTGTCGCTGAGGTCGTGAACATCGAGCCCGACATGGTGGCTCAAGCCATGCGTGAAATATTTGCCGAGCGGCTCGCCGTGCAAATCCTTGCCATGCGTGTTGATGTAATCGTAGGCGATGGCGTAAAGCGAATTGTCGCCGCGAATTTTCATGCCGGGCTTGATCGCGGCGATGGCGGCATTTTGCGCGCCGAGGACGATGTTATAAATTTCGCGCTGCCGCGCCGTGAATTTGCCGTTGACCGGAACCGTGCGCGTCACGTCACTGGCGTAATCGGAGCATTCCGCGCCGACGTCCATCAGCAGCACCTCGCCGGAATCCATGCGGCGGCGGTTGGCCATGTAATGAAGGATGGTGCTGTTGGGCCCGCTGCCGACGATGGGCGCGTAGGCGCTGCGCTCGCAGCCGAGTTCCTCGTACGTATCGACCATGGTGGCGGCGATCTGATATTCCCACAGGCCGGGGCGAATGCGTTTCCAGGCGGCCAGATGCGCGGCGACGCTGGCTTCGGCGGCTCTGCTGAGCAGGTCGATTTCGGCGGGAGACTTCATCATGCGCATCGGAGCGAGCAAAACCGCGGCGGATCTTTCCTCATGCAGGGGAGCAAGCGCGAGCAGCTTGGTGGCGCGCGGGTCCGCGGGGATGGAATAAATTTTTTCCGACTGCGCGGCCAGGCGCACAAACTCAGGCTCGACCGCGCTGCGCGGCAGAACACGATCGAATCCGGTTTGTCCTCTGGCGTCCGGATCGGCGGCGCCGAGCTTGCGGCCGGTGAAGTTTTCCTGCTTTAAATTCCGTTCGGGAAGAAAAAGGATCTCTTCATTCTTGCTGAGCATCATCACGGCGCCGGGCTCGCGCCAGCCGGAGAGATAGAGAAAATTGGGCTCCTGGAAGAAGCTGACGTGCAGGTCGTCGGGTTCGTCGGCGCCGAACAGAATCATCACGCCGTCGAGGGATTTGCGCAATTCCGCGCGCCGGGATTTATATTCGCCGCCGGAGATGCCGCCGGCAAACAGCGGCGCCAGCATCAGGAACAGCGCTGAAAGGCTGCGCATTCCTTTATAGTAAGGGAGTTCGAATCATGGCGTCCAAGCGATCGGCCTACCGCTTCTGACTTGCGATTGGCGATTCCCCGGCGCCTCGCGCCCGCCACAGATCGATCAGCAGCAGCGCCGCTCCAATCGTGATCGCGCTGTCGGCGGCGTTGAAGGACGGAAATTCGTAGGAACCGAAGAAGAATTGCAAAAAATCGGTCACCGTGCCGCGGAAAAGACGATCCCACAAATTGCCCAGCGCGCCGCCGAAGACCAGCGCGAAACCGATCCGCATCAGAGTCGTATCGGCCGGACGCGGCGCGCGAAACAGCAGATAGCCCACGATGGCCATCACCGTGATGGACACGCCGATCAGCAGCACGCTTCGCCACGCGCCGGCGGCCTCGGCAAAAACTCCGAAGGCCGCGCCGGAATTTTCGGTGTGGACGATGTTGAAAAAGCCGGGAATCACCGGGATCATATCCCAGGGCGAGATGCTCGCGCGGATGTACAGCTTCGTCGCGTGATCAACCAGCACGACGGCGGCGATGATCGCGGCCGATTGCAGGCGGTGCGTCAATGCGCGGGCTCCATGAGGCTTGGGCTACTCACTGCCTCCGCCATTCATCTCGCGAAGCGCCGCCGCGCAGGAATCGCACACCGTGGGAAACTCCTCGTCGCTTCCGACCAGCGTTGAATATTTCCAGCAGCGCTCGCATTTGACGCCCTCGGCGCGCTCGACCGTGACCCGTTTTTCCGCGCCGGCATCGACGATGACCTGGGAAACAATAAACAACGACGGCAACTGCGATTCGTACCCGGCGACATCGTAGCCCTGCAAGCGAACGCGAGCCTCCAGCGGCGCGCCGATGAATTTCGCCTGCCGCGCTTCTTCAAGCGCCTTTAAAACATCGTTGCGAATCTCCATCAGGCGATTCCATGCCGCGAGCTTGGCCTCATCAAGACCGGCCGCGACCTCTTCGGGCTCGGGAAACAGCGCCAGGTGGACGGACTCCGGCGCGCCGGCGGGCTTGGCCGTGTAGCCCCACACTTCTTCGGCGGTGAAGGAAAGCAGCGGCGCGACCAAACGCGCCAGCGCGTAGTGAATCCGATAGAGAGCTGTCTGCCCGCTGCGCCGCGCCCGGCTCCGCGTCGCCGACGTGTACAGGCGATCTTTCAGGATGTCGAAATAAACGGCGCTCAAATCCGCCGTCGCGAAATCGTAGACCGCGCGATAGACTTTGTGAAACGCGTACTCGCGATACCAGGCGCGGCAGCGGCGGATCAAGTCTTCCATCCGCGCAAGGATCCAGCGGTCGATTTCGAGCATGTCGGAGACCGGCACCGAATCGCGCGGCGGATCGAAATCGTGCAGGTTGCCGAGCGTATAGCGAAACGTGTTGCGCAGCTTGCGATAGGCCTCCACCAGACGATCGAGAATCGTTTTGGACAGGCGCACGTCCTCGGTGAAATCGACGGAGGCGGTCCACAGCCGCAACAATTCCGCGCCGCCTTGTTTTATGATTTCCTCCGGCTCGATGGCGTTGCCCTTGGATTTATGCATGGCGCGGCCGTGCTCGTCGAGCGTCCAGCCGTGCGTGGCGCATTCCCGGTAAGGCGATGCGTCCTTCAGGCCGACGCCGACCAGCAGCGAACTGTGAAACCATCCGCGATACTGATCGCCGCCCTCCAGATACAGATCCGAAGGCCACTCCAGGTCATTTTCGGGCGCGAGCGTTTCCAGATGACTGCACCCGGATTCGAACCAGACGTCGACAATGTCCATTTCCTTGCGAAATTTCGAGCCGCCGCATCGGGCGCATTTCGCCTCCGGCCCGGCCAGTTCTTCGGCGGATTTTTCGTACCACACATCGGCCGAATGCCGGCGGAAAAGCGCCACCACGCGATCGAGGGCCTTCCGGTCGGTGAACGGCTCCTGACAGGCCTCGCAATAAAACACGATAATGGGCACGCCCCAGAAACGCTGGCGGGAAATGCACCAGTCGGGGCGGAAAGCGATCATGTTCGACATGCGTTCCTGGCCCCAGGATGGGATCCATTTGACGGCTTTAATCGCCTCCAGCGCGCGGCCGCGAAGATTGTTGCGATCCATGCCGATGAACCACTGTTCGGTGGCGCGGAAAATGGTCGGATGGTGGCAGCGCCAACAATGCGGGTAGCTGTGATCGATTTTTCGCAGCGCGAGCAGCGCGCCGTGATGCGAAAGAAGATCGTTGATCATCGGATTCGCTTCCCAAACCGTTTTGCCCAGTAATTGTTCCGGGATTTTTCCCTCCGCGCCTTCGGCCTGAAAGAATCGCCCGCTGGAATCCACCGGACAATAAATCGGGAGGCCATATTGAAGGCCGGCCTCGTAGTCTTCCTGGCCATGTCCGGGGGCGGTGTGGACCGCGCCGGTGCCGGCTTCGAGCGTGACGTGCTCGCCCAGGATTCCAAGCGAACTTCGATCCATAAACGGATGATGAAAAACCGTGCCGTTCATGCGCTCGCCGGAAAACTCGGCGAGAATCTTCGGGGATTCCCATCCGCACGTTTCCGCGGTCTGATCCAGCAGATCCTTGGCGACGATGTAGACGTCGCGATGAACCTGAGCGGCGACATAGGTGAATTTCGGATGATAGGCGATCGCCATGTTGCCGGGCATGGTCCAGGGCGTGGTGGTCCAGATGAGGCCCCAGACTTTGTACCCCGCCAAAGCCGGATCGATGGCGGCCGGGTCGGACCTGAGAGCGAATCGCACCCAGATCGAAGGGCTGGTGTGATCTTCGTATTCGACCTCGGCTTCAGCCAGCGCCGTGCGGTCATGAATGCACCAGTGGACCGGCTTCAGTCCTTTATATACGTAGCCGCGATCGAGAAATTCGACGAACGCGCCGGCGATGACCGATTCGTAGTGCGCGCTCATCGTTAAATACGGTTGCTCCCACCGGCCGAGCACGCCCAAACGGACAAAATCCTGCCGTTGCAGGTTCACGTATTTTTCGGCGTATTTGCGGCAGGCTTCGCGGATCTGAGCCGGCGACATGGCGGCTTTTTTGGGGCCCAGCTCCTTATCGACGCGGCTCTCGATCGGCAATCCGTGGCAATCCCAGCCGGGAATGTAGGGCGAATCGAATCCTTCCATCGTCTTGGATTTGACGATGAAGTCTTTGACGACTTTATTAAATGCGGTGCCAAGGTGGATATTTCCATTGGCATATGGCGGCCCGTCATGCAGCACGTAACGCGGGCTTCCGGCGCGTGCCTGGCGAATCCGCTGGTACAAGTTGATTTTGGACCAATATTCAAGCAGTTTTGGCTCAAGCCGGCCGAGATTGGCTTTCATTGGAAAGTCGGTGCGGGGCAGATGAACGGTTTTTTTCAAATCCAATTTAGCGGCTTCCATTGAGTTATCTTTCATCGTAACTGATCTTCCGGCGCTTTCCGTAACTTCTGGCCGGCGCCGCGATCATCCACTTTCCTGTTGACAGAAAATTAAACTCCGATTAAGATTCTCTTTCGCGAGATGCGTTGAGGGTGACGGATGTGTATAAGCACGTGAAAAAATCAGAGGCCAAAAGGTCCGACCATGACGTTTCAAGTAGGTGAGAAGGTGGTTTACCCCAATCACGGGGTCGCAACGATCGAAAATATCAGCAGCCGGGCTTTTGCCGGCCATTACGAGCGATTTTATCTGCTCCGCTTGACCTATAACAGCCTGACGGTGATGGTGCCGTTTTCGCACGTTGAGGATTTGGGTTTACGCAAGGTCACGCGAAACGGCGAAATCTCGCGGGTGATCAGTTTTCTTTCCGAAGGCGTCCGTCTGAAACACACCGACTGGAAGGATCGCTTCAAGGAAAACTCGGAAAAGATGAAAAACGGCAGCTTGCTGGCCGTTGCGGAAGTGATGAAGAGCCTGCTGATTCTTCAGTCGCGAAAACCGTTGAGCTTTCGTGAGAAGAAGATGCTCGATCGCGCCCGGCACATGCTGATCACCGAATTCTCCACCTCGCGCGGATTAAGCGAGGCGGAAGCGATAGAAATGCTCGAAAAAGCGCTGAATAAGGCGCATCTGCACCTGCCCGAGGCTCTTTAATCCGTTTTATTGGATCCGTTCGCGGGTCCGCTGCCGCGTGACCAGTTCATCGAAAACCGCCAGCACCTGCTTGCGGTACTGATACACCCGCTGCAACTTTTCGCGCACGGCGATTTCGTTGCGATGCCTGCGCATGAGCTTGTCGATCAGCTTCTTCGGCAGATCGATATCGCGGCGCAGCGCCTCGGCGGAGTGCCCGCGGAGGAACAGCCCGTAGAACAGGGCCGCTTCCCGCTGCGGCGCCAGCGGATCGAATTCCTCGCGAAACTGCATCGCCTGAGCCATCAAAAACAGCAGTATAAACTCCAATTCGCCGCTGCGCAATAGCTCACGTGAAATCTCTTGATTTGCATGGACCGAGCACGGGGCGCGGCCGCGAATAATATTCCTGAAACACCACCGCCACGAGCTGGGCGGTCTTTTTCGTTTTTCCAGCTTGCTACGGCGCGCATTGGCCGGGATGAAACCGTGTTGCGGCGG
>JAJPHS010000081.1 GCA_021325175.1 Terriglobia bacterium | reverse complement strand
GGCGACGCGCTGATCGATCTGGCGCCACGCATCCGCGCGGCGCGCGCGGCCGCTCCCGAAATGGTGATCAACGCGCGCTGCGATATTTTCCTGAACGCGATCGGCGAGGAGCAGACGCGCTTTGCGCGCACTGTGGAACGCCTGAACGCGTATCGCGAAGCGGGCGCGGATTGCCTGTTCGCGCCGGGCGTTGGCGACCGGGAAACGATCGCGCGGCTGGTCAAGGCGGTGCGCGGCCCGCTGAACATTCTGGCGGTGGCCGGATCGCCGCCCATCGCGGAGATGCAGGCGATGGGCGTCGCGCGCGTCAGCGTCGGGTCCGGGCCGATGCGCGCGGCGATGGGGCTGGTGCGGCGAATCGCGCGCGAGCTGCGCGACAGCGGCACGTTCAATCACATGATCGACGGCGCGATCCTCTACGCCGACGCGAACCGGATCTTCGAATAACCGGCGCTTGACTCAGCCCGGCGCTTCGTGGAATCCGCGCCCGCTCAGGATCATGGGCACGCACTTTTCCGCCCGCGCCGCTCTGGTTTTTGCCATCTTGGCGGAGGACACGTGGAAGATGTATGATTTTCGCCGGCCTGGCGTGAGCGCCGCGAATGCTGACCGGAGGGCCGCGTCGCCATCCAGCCTCGATTGCAACTCCTCCGGAATCGGATACTCTGAAGGCTTTTTGATCTCGACCCGCTTGCCGGATTTTTCCAATTCGACGGCTTCATGAAGATAGTCCTTCAGGGTCGGCCGCAGCGCCGCGATCTCGCGAAGCGAGGTGAATTTGATCCATCGGCCGGCCTGCGATTGCCCAATCCTTTCGAGAACGTGCTTGGGATCATTAAGCAGCGCGCCCTTGAAAAACGAGAATGCGCACGACTCCTTGAGCGGGATCACGATCGCCACGTTCTTTTTGAGAAACGTGAAGCACGGCTTGCCCCACTTGAGTTCTTCGCTCAGGCCGCAGCCGAGCGCGATCCGCCGCAGGGCATCAGTCTCGTTTCGCCACTTCTCCGCAAAGGGAACTTTCATGTTTTAAACCTGATCCGTCGTTACCGCGGGAGCGAATTCGCCCATACCGGCTGATAATTATTCCCCTGGCGCGTGAGCTGCTGCACGTTGGTGCCGTCGGCGAGCATCGTAAAGATTTGCGTCGACTCTCCGCGGCGCGAGCTGTAAACGATGTGCAGCCCGTCGGGCGCCCACCAGGGATTTTCGTTCACGCCGGAGTCCTTCGTAAGCTGGATCGGCCGGCGGTCGGCGACGTCCATCACGAAAATGTTGAAGGCGCCGATCTCGAAGCCTTGCGTCCAGGCGAAGGCGATCATGCGTCCGTCAGGGCTCCAGGCGGGATTGGCGACTTCGCCGATGCCGTTGGTCAGCATTTCCAGATCGCCGCCGTCGAGGTTCATATGCCAGAGCTGTTGTTTCCCGCTGCGGTCGGAAATAAACAAAACGTCGCGGCCATTTTTGGGATTGACTTTCGGCGAGATATCCAGCGCCTTCGAAACGCTGATCTGGCGCCGCGCGGAGCCATCCAGATTGGACATATAAATCTGTGTGTATCCGGTGAGGCTGGACGCAAACAGAAGATGCTGTCCGTCGGGAAGAAATTCGGGCCAGCCGCTGGTGGGCGCCGGCGGATCGTCGAAGGGAAGTTTTCTTCCGGTTTCGGTGGAGGCGATGAAGATCTGGTAAACGGGAACGGACTCGCCGCGCCGCCTGGCGAGCGACATATAGGCGAGCATCGTCGCGTCGGCGGAAACGGCGGGCATCTGAGTAATGGTTTTGAGATCGGTGACTCGCTCCTGATTCGATCCGTCGTAATTCATGCGCCAGATTTCTTTTGACCGGGTGCGGTCGGAAACGAAGTAAATTTTCGTTCCCTCCAGGCTTTTGACTCCGAATTGCTCCAGAATGTCGGTCGAAAATTCGCCCGCGACCTTCTTCGCGCCGGCTTCGTCGAGCGATCCAAAATAGAGCTTGCCGAACAGATTGGCGTTGGGGGAGTCGCCGGTCGTGTTGAGCCATGCGAACAGGACGAGCCCTCCGTCCTTGGCGGCGGCGTAGCCGAAGGCGACATAGTTGGCGCTGACTGGCGGGGAAAACCAGTCGGCGCGGCGAAATTCTTCGGGACGCTGCGGCGTGTTCAGCGGATAGAATGTTTTCGGCGCGATTTTGAGCGCGCCGGAGTTTTCAAGATCGTCCGCCAGCGCGCTATTGAACACCTTCATCAGCTTCTGGGCGTCGCCGGAGCCGCGAAAATCGGGGATGGCGATTACCGGGACCTGAATCTGCCGCCGGACATTGCCGGAGATATCGGGCTGCTGCGCGCCGGCAACGAAGGCGATCGAGAAAAACAGGAAAGCGCGGCGCATTGGATGCTCTTTCCGCAATTCATCATCTTAACGCGCGGCGAACGCCGCGATGCGAACGCGGGCGACCTGCGATTCGGCCTTGCCAATCAGCCGCCGCCACAGCGTCGCCGGATCGTCGTCGAAGACCAGGGCTTCATCGCCGTTAAAGATGTACCAGCCGCCGCCGCGTCACCTCCTTTTCAAGCTGATGCGGCGACCAGCCGCAGTAGCCGAGATACATTCGAAAATCGGAGCGATTCGCATGGGCGAGAGATTTTTCAAGGGCCGATTTCGCGGCCACAAGGTACACTTTGCCGAAGACGTCCGTGGCGCCCTCCGGTTTGCCGGGCGCGCGGGAGAGAGCGAAGAGTGGCCGGCGCTTCGTGGTTACTGGCCACTGATCCCGGCGCCGGACCAAAGGTCAGGCTCTCAACTTCTTCCACGCGATAGGCCGCCGCGCCGAAAGCTTCGCCCGGAGTTTCGGCCTTGAACCAGATCTCGGTCTGTGTCGCGCCCATGAACTGGCCGGTGATCATGCGTCCGTCGCGAAGGCGGAGAATGTCGGCTCGTAGCGTAATGCAAACCATCCCCAGAAAAAACAGCGTGCGGATGGACTTCATGCGATATTCCTTCGAAACCTGAGCCCTGATGCGCAATTCTGCGGCCACGCAAAAACTGGCGCGGAAGCACCGGCGGGCGGCGGGATTCGGTAAGTTTTTCGCGCGATCGTTGCCCGAAATCGGAAAAATTGTGGTGAAAAATGGCGATCACAAACGTTTCTATGGCGCGTCTAATTGATTTGTGCTGCGAACGCGCGAGCGCGAACCGGGAGCGAGCAGCGCCTCGATCTTTTCGATCAGGCGCGGCAGTTCCACCGGCTTGGTTTCGTACTCGTTGCAGCCGGCGGCGAGCGCCCGCTGGCGATCGCCCGGCAGCGTGTG